>NZ_WHJF01000679.1:0-243 GCF_011682185.1 Massilia genomosp. 1 | reverse complement strand
CATCGCCAACGCCTTGTTGCAGACGAATCGGCACGCGCCAGCGAAGCGGCGCATATTGCGCTCTTGCTCGCCATCTGGCATCAGTTCGTATTGATAGGCTTGCAGTCGTTGCATGCTTCGATTATAGCTTGGTCTATGAGTCATTACAATGAAATTCGCCACGGAAGACACGGTGTTTTCCTCCATGCACCTACATTTGGTCTTCGCAACAAAATACCGCCGTGAAGTCTTCACAAAAGAGAT
>NZ_WHJF01000678.1:0-245 GCF_011682185.1 Massilia genomosp. 1 | reverse complement strand
CTTGCCACATGCGCCGCAATCGACCCGCGGTACGTCGGCATGCAGCCAGGCCTCATGCTGGAAGAAATCAAGGTGGCGCCAGTCGCGCCTGACCCTGTCATGAACACCTTGCCCGTTTACGCCGCAGGCAGGGCAAGGCAACTGTTTCGCGTTGCAGGCGACCTCGAAATCGATCCTCCGCTTGGCAGTGTCAAGCTCGACCTTGACCACTTCCCACGGAAACTTCAGTCCCAGCGCGGACGTAA
>NZ_WHJF01000677.1:0-245 GCF_011682185.1 Massilia genomosp. 1 | reverse complement strand
CACAGTTTGGCGCCGGCGGTCATTGCCGCATTGCGCGCACAATACGATGCCCATCCTGGCTGGACGGTGCAACTGCATTTCGACAATCTGAAGGTCGCGCTGCAAGGCACCGCACTGCCGTCGTACCCGACATTGCGGCGCTACCTGCTCGCTCACGGTATGCACAGGCAGGCCCGCCTGGCGCGCACCAGTGCTGGCGCGTTGGCCGCGCGCGACCGGCTCGAACAGCTGGAGGTGCGCAGCTA
>NZ_WHJF01000676.1:0-246 GCF_011682185.1 Massilia genomosp. 1 | reverse complement strand
AGTTCCGGAGGGGGGACCGTGGGAGAGTTCGGCGGTAGATTCCAGAGTGCAATCTGGCGCACCCTTGCGTTAAGCGCTCCTGTTTCGCGAAACCACCAGTTAACCATATCAACCACCTGCTTGCGGGCCACGCCGCTAAATGCCAACCCAGCATCCGCCCCGAAATCTTTAAAGCCATACGTGCCTTGGAAGGACAGATAGACTTTGCCCTTCGAATTTTTCCACATCGTGCCGTCGAAGCCGCTC
>NZ_WHJF01000675.1:0-246 GCF_011682185.1 Massilia genomosp. 1 | reverse complement strand
CAGAATTTTGCGCAATGCATCGAGTACATTTTCCAGACTGCTCTCGGCCCGGTTCGAACTCGTCTTCAACAGCGCGTTCAAGTCTTCGATACTGAACGTTTTGTCAAACCGCGCCATGACGTCAGCCAGGGTCATCGTATCGGTAAGCTTGTACATGGAGTGATTGCCGACCGGAATGGTCGACTCTTCGTTAAATATCGGTTGGCGCACCCCGCTTTGCTCGAACCACCAATCATTGGTGACAAA
>NZ_WHJF01000674.1:0-246 GCF_011682185.1 Massilia genomosp. 1 | reverse complement strand
TGGAAACTCGACGATGGCCTGCATGCCTTGTGCAACGCGCATCTCCTTCGGGAACTGGTCTACGCGCAAGAGGTGACCGGCCAGGATTGGCCGGCTGCCATGACGGCGTTGCTGCTCAACGCCAAAACACTGAGCGCTGCGGCGCGGCAGCAAGGACACCCACTCGACGCCGGCGCCATCGCCGCCTTCACCACTGTCTACGACGATATCGTGCGTGAAGGCGAGGAACTGAACCCTCCCAAACTC
>NZ_WHJF01000673.1:0-247 GCF_011682185.1 Massilia genomosp. 1 | reverse complement strand
CCAGTGTTTTACGGGGGTTTTAACACCACGGCGGATTTTTCAGCCGCCGGAATAGGATACGACTAGGATACGGATAGGAGACGACCGGATACGACCAGAATACGAATGAGATACGAACAAGATACGAAAGGAATACGTTCGACGTCAAAGCGACTGATACAACTCTTTCCGCACTGCTCCCTCGGCATGTTGTCGGCACTGGACCCGAGCTGTTATACCCTTGTGGAAAATAGAGCGGAAAGTAAAA
>NZ_WHJF01000672.1:0-247 GCF_011682185.1 Massilia genomosp. 1 | reverse complement strand
CGGCACAGCGTCACGCGGGCCTGGACGGCGCGCTGCTACGCAAACGCGCCGAGGTCTATGAAGCGGCCAAGGCCGCGCGCCCGGAGCGCTGGAGTGGCGATACGCGAAGCTGGGCGCCAGTGACGACCGTACACCTCAATCCCGAAAAAAGTGTCACGGAAGCCGTCACCAAAAAGGAGAAAAATCAAGCACTCAAAAAAGCAGCGTAAAAATCGTATTTAGGCGACAACTAGCTTGCAAATTTCCG
>NZ_WHJF01000671.1:0-247 GCF_011682185.1 Massilia genomosp. 1 | reverse complement strand
TCAATACGAACTGATGCCAGATGGCGAGCAAGAGCGCAATATGCGCCGCTTCGCTGGCGCGTGCCGATTCGTCTGCAACAAGGCGTTGGCGATGCAAAAAGAGAATCATGAGGCCGGTAACAAGTTCGTCGGCTACGTCGCCATGGCGAAGCAATTGACCGGGTGGCGCAATGGTCCTGACACACCTTGACTGAAGGACGCGCCGTGTCATGCGCTGCAACATGCATTGAAGCACTTGGAGAGGGCG
>NZ_WHJF01000670.1:0-248 GCF_011682185.1 Massilia genomosp. 1 | reverse complement strand
AGAAAAACCATCGATATCGTCTTGGATGCGTCCTGCTGCTGGTGTCATATTCGATTCCATGTGGGTACCAACTTCCTTAATTAGAGTTATGAAGTTGTCTCACAACAGTTTGACACAGGGGGCTTGCGCCAGACTCCCGGAGTTTGAGCCAGATTGAAGTAAGCTTTCCATCCCAGCACGTATCGCCGCAACTGTTCGATCACCTGGTTTATGCTACGGCCACAGGTACGACTTGTTATCTGCCGTAT
>NZ_WHJF01000066.1:0-40269 GCF_011682185.1 Massilia genomosp. 1 | reverse complement strand
TTTGCGACGGCTTCTGGCATGCACTATTTTACCAAATCCCCCTATGAAACGGAACCGAAATGCAAGGTTTTATGAGGAGCATTTCGCCATAAATCGAAGCCTTCCAACAGCCATTCAAACTGCTGTATCGTCACCGTTTGGGTGGCTCCGTCGGCCTCACGCGGCCATGCAAATTTTTCCGCCTCAAGACGCTTGAGCCAAAGGCAGAAACCATTGCGATGCCAGTACAAGACCTTGATCTTGTTGCGATGCCGGTTGACGAACACGTACAAGGCGCTTCCGAAAGGATCGAGCTTTAGTTCCTGCTCAACCAGCGCTGACAGTCCATCAATCGACTTCCTGAAGTCGACCGGATCGCGGCACAGATAGACCTGTTCGATACGACAGCCGGGGTGCATCAGCGCGCTCCCGGGTGTGACTGCTCCAGCGCCGCCAGCCAGACCGGTGCCGGCAGCGCGGCCATCTCGAGGCGCAGCCCCGACGGCAAAATCAGTGTGCAAGCGGCCGATGGCGGCGCGGCCTGTGCAATGCGAACGGCGACGAATTTGCCGTGTACCGCCGACGCTGCCTTGCCGTCCACCGTCAGCAACTTCTGGCGCCAGTAGTACAGCGATGCCAGCGACAGACCATGACGCTTCGCGTAGACAGTCACCGCGACGCCTTCCTGCCGAATCGCGGCAACGTGCTTCTCCCAAAAAACGGTCGTGTTTTCCATGCTTGCTCCGGTATCAAATCGAAGTAGCAAGAATGCGGAAATTCGGATTAGCCAGCAAGTCTGGGGTTTATGGAGCGCTTACAGCCGACTACTACGGGATTGCACCTCCTGGTCGACAGCACGGGCATCAAGATGCTGGGCGAAGGCGGGTGGAAGACCGAAAAACATGGGGCCGACTACCATCGCCAGTGGCGTAAGGTCCACCTTGGCATTGACGCGGCCACGCTGAAAAACCGTGCCACTGAAGTGACCGACAACGCCACAGGCGATGCGCCGATACTGCCATGCCTGCTCGACCAGATTCCCGCCGACGAGACTGTCGCACGCGTCAGCAGCGATGGTGCCTACGATACCAAAGGCTGTCATGAAGCGATCACGCAACTTGCGGCACAGGCGGTTTCCCAACTCGCAAGAACGCCCAAGCCATGGAAGGACCAGCGTCCTGGCGCCACAGCCCGAAGCGCCATCCTGGCGGCCACGCGCTTGCTGGGCAGGAAAATCTGGAAGAAGTGGAGCGGCTATCACCGGCGCAGCCTTGTCGAGACCAAGATGCGTTGCTTCAAGCTGCTGGTGAACGCGTCATGGCACGTGATTTCGGCCGCCAGGTCGCCGAACTATAGGTCCGCGCCGCCATCCTCAATCGGTTCACCCGGTTGGGCACGCCCACGACTATTGCGGTTACCATGCCGTAATTCCGCCTGGGGTCAAGTAGGAGCGCCCCATACGCGTGATTGGGCGATACCGAAAAATCCAGCCAAGTGGATAAGACTCGACGGTTTTCTAAATCAGAAATACTTGATGGCATATGTATATGATATTTCAGTCAAGTAATTTTACATAAAATCCGATGCGCGAAAATCGTCCCGTTCGTACTCAGCCAAGTACGCAACATAGGCATGGAGGAACTTGCGCAAAACACCGAAAATACCGCAAAATTCGCTCCAATTTGATAGTCTGAAAAACTTAATCTTGCGAAAATGGCATTCAACACGGTAACTTCATGACGCCCGACTATCTTGCCATTGCGCGGGCAGACGCATTTGGCGACTTGCCGGCATCGTCCTGGCAAAGGACAGAGCGGCTAACTTAAGTTTTTCGTAACTATTCAGCCCTTATAAATCAATGGGTTATGGGATTTTCACGCTTGAAAAGGCGTGATTTATGCAGTTTTTATGAAAAAAGCCGGGTTTTCGCGTTTTCAGTTGTTTTCAGATGTCCGCAACCCATTGATTTTAAATAGATTTTTACAGCCTTCCCAGAGGCTGAATAGTCACAGTTTTTCCAGCGCACCACCATGAAAGTAGGGCGCTTTCCGCCGCCGAGCACCAAGCACGTTTAAGCCAGCCCAACACCTGCTCCGCTGGCTTTTTCATGCCCGTAGCATCCCCTTCACCGGGTTGTGTGCATTAATTTTTTCGGCGATATCGGCATACGACATGTGGACTTGCCCTCGCGATTTGACACTACCTGTTGTGGTCAATTTTTTGGGATTTTGCTTAATGCGACAGAACTATTTTTTACGCTGACCGGGATGGTCCGTCCAGTTTGATGCGCACAGTGCCGTTCAAGGGAGAATTCCACCTTTTGATCAACAACGCGACAGCATCCCTTTTTCTATTTCTGCCATGGATTAATAAGAGGCACGCCAGTCAGCTTGAAGTCGATGATGTTCCGAGTGACCACAATCATACCGTGCTCCAGCGCTGTCGCAGCTATCAGCGCATCGCGCTCACTCCGTGGGTCCGGAACATGCAACGCAGCACATCGTCGGGCAACGGCTGTATCGACAGGCAGCGTCCGAGATGAGAATTCGCACAATACGTGCTGCAAGAACCACACCCCCAGAACTGCTGCTTGTGTCGGGTCCCTTCGCTGTACTTGCAGGATGCCCACCTCCAGCTCCATGATGGTGATGCTAGATATGAACATATTGGAAGCATCAATGCTGCCGGCCCAGGCCGCAACATTTGCGTCAGCTTTACCGGAGAACACCTTGCGCAGCTCCGACACTACGTTAGTGTCAAGAACATACATCATGAAAAATCGGCAGGCTTGATCGCGATGTGTGCCCTGCTTGGCTCAAACTCCACCTCGTCGGCTCCAGGCATAAATAACGCCTCGGCTATGCTGCGCTTTTGCCTCGTAAGCCGCTGATACTCCTCGAAGGTCAAAAGCACGTGCGCAGGCTTACCTCGGTCGGTGATGAAGACAGGCCCGTTAGCAGTAGCGCGCTTGGCCTCATTTCCAGCTTGGTTAAATTCCCTGCTTGAGAAAGTGGTGATGGTCATGTTTGTCCCCTGACGACAATGAAAGTAGATATGTTACTACATCTTTGACAGGAAGTGTATTTCGGTCAAAAAGTTCTGTCGCGTTATTGATCGAACGGCGAAATTTTTTCGGGAACGCGCCATCAGGCGGGTAACCAAGCCCATGCTCAACTTCAAATCGTTCTGGACCGTCGGCTCGGTGCTCGCTGGAATCGAGCTGATGCACATGATCCGCAAGGGGCAGTTCGAGATCGACGGTGCCGATGCGATGTCGTTCGCCGAACAATTTTTTACCCTTGCAGGGATGGTCCGTGCAGTTGAGGCGCACCGTGCCGTTCCAGGAAAATTCCGTCGTTCGCTCAACAACGTGACAGAATCATCATTCATCCGAATCCCGGGAGCTTGCCCGGACCGCGTTGACGCACGCTAGTGCAGAATGTAGCCTTGCCTGGCGAGGCTCCCGCGGACGCGGAGGAAAAGCCAGTCCGCTGAACGCAAAACAGGATGCTTCCAGATTCAGGCTGGGATGATAGGCTGGATCGCGCAACAGTAAAGGGCCCCAGCGCTGCCGAAGGTGTTCGATTTCACGCTGCGCGCGACTGCGCTTTTGCGGGCTGTCTTCGCTACCGCGGCTGGCGGATTCGGCGTGCAGGAGACGTGCTGCGGGGGTCCAGACGATGGTTTTTCCGGCAGCACGCAACTTGAGACACAGATCAACATCGTTGAAGGCGACGGGGAACGCGTGTTCGTCCATGCCGCCGACTGCCTCATAGTCGGTTTTGCGGATCAGCAGGCAGGCTGCCGTGACGGCGCTCACCTCGCAGCTCAATTGGTTTCGACCGTGATCGCCCCAATCGCCATCGGCGAGATTGTTGCCAAAATGGCCGGCAACGTTGCTGACGCCGAGCAAGACGCCACCGTGCTGCACCATGCCATTCGGCCATAACAATTTTGCGCCAACGGCGCCCACGCCAGGGCGCAAGAGATTCTCCAGCATCGCTTCCAGCCAGCCATCGTGCAACGCTTCAATATCATTATTGATCAGGCCGATAATTTCGCCAGTCGCGTGGGCGACAGCTGTGTTGTTCAGGGCGGCGTAGTTAAACGGCCCGGGACAGGCAATCACAGTCACGCCGCGCACAGCGATCTCGAGAAAATATTGTTTGCTTTCAGCTAGCACAGAACCATTGTCGACGATAATGATGTCGAGGCCGTCCCACTTGGTATGTCTTGCAATGCTGTCAAGGCAACGCTGCAGCAGGTCGATACGGTCGCGCGTTGGGATGATGAAGGTCACCTTGCAGTTCCGTCCACTGGAGGTGAGCGGGTAGACCGGCCGGCGCGCGATGAATCCGGCGTCGGGTGGCGCATCCCGCAGAGGAAGCAAGGCCGCTCGCGGCGTCGTGCTCGCCAGCGCCTGCGCCGCCGCCATGTAGCGTTGCTGTTGTTCGCCGGGAGTTAATGGCGTTTCAAATCGGTAAAGGACGCGCGGCACGTGGACAATACTCTCGGCGGCGCACGGCCACAACTGTGCCAGTATATGCCAGGCAAACTGTGCGGCATTGGATGGAACAGGGCCTTTTCCCAGCATCTTGCGCGCCACGTCGGCATCGACCAGCATCAGCTCAAGCGGATAATCGCTGGCGAGGGCATAGTCTGGACTCCACGCAGGCTTGAACCATGGTTGCCCAGCGCTTTCACTGTCGGTATACACCACCCGCGCCGACGCTAGCGAAAACCCGTCAAGTCCACGCGCGATGGCGTGAACGGGAATGGTATCGCCGCTGCGCACGCAGGCGATGACGTCGCTGTCGCTCGTCAGCATGGCCTGCAGAGCCGCGTTAAACGTGCTCCCCGCCGCGATCGCTACGAGATTTGCGACTGGCCACGACTGGGCATTCAGACTGGCAATCGTGCGCTCCAGCGCAGCGCTGTCGGAACTGCCAGTGACGATAATGCCCACACGTCGTTCGATCAGTGGCGGCTGGCACGCGTCTGCGGGCTTCTCGAACGCTGCCGACCAGGCCGCGTAATAGTCCATGCCCAGGCTGCGTGGCAGCCTGCGTTCGTAATTGTCAATTACGGCATGCAAAAGCTGCGTTGCCGGCCCGATCAAGGCGCTAGCGCCGTTCAAAGCACAACATATGGTAACCGGACTGCCATTGAGCGCAATGCCATTTTCGTCGACCACATGAACCACATGGCGGCGACCGTCCGCCAGTTCAGCAGGCAGGTCAAGTTGAAAACCCGTTTGTTCGGCAGGGCTGCCACGCAGGCCAGGCATCGTTTTGGCCGCACGCGTCTCGGCCAACATGCGTTCGTCCTCGTAGGCGCGCACGAGCCGGACAGCGGCACCGGAAAAGAGCGGACAAGCCCAGCCTTGTAGGCGCAAGCCGCCATCGCTCGATACCTGGTTCATTGCGGCCGGGGGAATGGCCTGTGGCGTTGACCGGTTAATCCTTCCGGGCAGCATCCAGCTGGTATTGGCAATATGGACGGTAAGGCCGCCGTCGGAGAAGGGATCGAGCTCCCTCAGGTCGGCCGCGAAGCCGTGGCAATGATCGGCGCGCGCTCCCCCAGCCTCGCGCAGGCGTGCCGCGAGATCGTGTCGGGCAATATCGGCGACGGTCGTGGCGACCGATTCATCATGCAATCTGACGTCGACGACGACACGGGCCCCGGTATTGGTGGTATCTGCGGCCCAGCCATACAGAAGACCTTCGTGAATGCCTTCAACTTCCCCTATCCAGCGGTCGGGCGTGGAGTGTTTTTTTTTCATTTGCGAATGCGGGTTGCGCTTGTCAAAGCGGCGCCTGCGCTTGCGTGCGAGCGTTCCCACTCGGACAGCCAGGCTAGCGCGTCGAAACCGGCGGCCATGCGGGTCACCGCGATTCCCTGCGGTACCCGCACGCCAGGCGGTGCTAGTAATACGGTACAGCCTGCCAAACCAAGCACCATCGTGTCGTCGAATAGCGTATCCGCTTCACCGGCAGGCGGGATGACATCCACCACGCCGGTACGCCACAATGCTTCGATCGCCTCGCCCAGCACCAGTAGTCTGATCGGCGGCGAGCGCGTGTCTCGCGCGGACAAACGGCGTGCCAGCAGCATGATGGCGGCGGCATGGACGCTGTCGGCGACATGACGCCAGACGCCGATCCGCAGGCTGTGTCCTGGAAGTGCGGCAAGTATGAGGCGCAAGCGCAACTGCCCGGCAGCTTCTAACTCGTCGGGTATGACGAGTGACCGAGCGCGCGGCGCGCTGGATGCAGGGGAGGGGGGCTGTTTCGTGCGGGCTAAATCGGACACCGACATGGCGCCGCGGTCGCGGTGCCTGCGCAAGGCGTCTTCCCGGTCTGCTGCCGCCCTGGTGTGCGCTAAGTGGACGCCACTTGCGACGATTGCGCGCAAGCCGGCCGCGCGTGCGCGCTCGCACCAGTCGCTGAGCGCTGCAGCGTTGCCGCATAGGCGGGGATCGAGGGCGCCGATCAGCCCGATCGCATGTCGACTTAACAGTGTCACTCCTCCATGGCAAGCCTGCGCATGCTCATGAACAGGGCGCTGACCCTGCGCGGCGCGGTGACTCCCCGGTGTTCGATCCGCATCGATGGCCGTATCGATTTGCCTGGAACCGGGCACCACAGCGGCCGCGTCCGCTGCGCTGTCGAGCAGCACGGTCAGCCGGTCGATCCAGTCCCCGCTTACCCATGCCAGCGCCGGGATGAGCAAGACGTCATCGGCAGGACAGATACGTAGCGCCAGGTTGACGGACTTGACGAACCCGATCGGCTCTGCATTGCGTAATAAAGTCGCCTGGTTTGCAGAAGCCCATGTGCCTAGCCATGCCGCCGTGTCTGCGGAAAGGCCATCGTCCACCACGATCAGGCGAAGGCGCGTGCGATTGCGGGGCAAGGTGTAAAGCAGATTGTCGAGACGGGTGCGCAGCGCCGGCGTATCACCCTCGAGCGGTAAAATGAGCGCCACCAGGCGCCGCCCATCCGCAATCGGCAAGCGCGCGCCAGCGGAGTATTGCCGACTCTGCGCTTGCGATAGCGGTGAGCCGGCCAACGCGATTGCGGTGGCCGTGCCCGACAGGAGCAGCGTAAAAGGGCCATCGCCATGCGACGGAGCCAGGTGAAACAACTGGCCCCCTGTCGGCACTTCGTAAGTGCATTCGCCATCGGCGCTCAACAGACGCAGACGCGTGCGCGCAATGTCGTGCGCGGAGAACAGCATGGCGGCGATGCGATTCTTGTCTTGCCAGCATGCGCCGAACAGGGTCAAACCGGCAGCGCGCAGCAAGTCGACCAAGCTAGCGTGCGAGCCGCTACGGCAGCGTTGCGCAAGGAAGGCCAAGCCAAGCTGCACGACTTCGGCGCTCTCACCATCGGACAACAAGGAACGCAACAAGTTATCCTGGAGCAGTGGTTGCTCGGGGTCGCGCTCCCATGCCTTGCTCCACGCCGCCGCTGCCATCGAAGGCAGCAGGTGCTGTACCATACTCGCGCGCAGCAGTGCTGGAATGCTGAGCGTGGGCTTGCTTCGGCATACGTATTCGACCGCCAGCATCGCGGCAGCCGAATCGCCTTTATCGAGCAGGTCCAGCGCACAGGACAGGAGAAGATCATGCCGGCGCCGTGGCACCAGGCATGCGAGCAACAAGGAAGGATGTCCGCCGTTGGCGTATGCCATGGAAAAATCAACTGTCATGCCGGGGGCATTCCAATTTGCGATCCGGGCGCCACGTTACTGCGGCGGCAGCGCGCGAGTTTGACGCAGTCCGCGCCATGCGTGCCGCCGATGCCGCCAGCATCGTCCCGGTGGACCCGGTACGCGCCCGGCGAGCGAGGATTGCTGCCACATGCTGGCCGCGTGATCGCCTGGCCGGCGATGCTGCACAAGGGTGCTTTACACATGCTTCCTCTCACGATGTCCGCCACGCGCCTGGAAAATACCTGTGACAGCTCGCATAGCGACGCCAAAAAACCTGGCTACCAGGCTTGACATGGCATTGACGAGCGACCGTTCTTCACAGTGTACCTAATGGCTCGTTTCATCGCTGTTAAACAAGCCATTGTTGTGTTTATGCATCATGGCGCCGACGTTGCCGGCGATGTTACTATGGGCTGCAATCGGAACCCGGAGAGCTGTGCGGTCCCTGCCGGCGTCACGTCAATCCCGACTTTCCTACACGACCTATGAAGCATCTCTGTCTCACCGGTGCGGCCCAAAGCGATCTGGACAAGCTGGCTGTCCTGCTGCGCGGCGCCGGTCTGGCACCGGCGGCGGGCGCCGCAAGCGATGCTGCCATTACAATCGATTATTGGCATGAGCAAGTGCTGGCCTCGGCGGACGCTGCGAGAACGCCGGTGACCCCTGGCCCGCCATGGGAAGGGCTTGCCAAAGACATTATCCTGGCGAATGCTCCTTTCCCGGCCTGGGGATGGGCCCATGCCGGCAGCGTCCTTGTGGCTGAATTTTGGCTGAGGCTGGATCCGGATCTTTGTTTCGTTCTGGTCAGTTCTTCCCTGGAACATGTGATGTCCCACGTATTGGCGAGCGCTGTGCCGTCCATGCCGCTTGCGACGATCATTGCAAGGTGGCAGTGCGGGCAGCGGCGGCTTTTGTCCTTGCATTCCCGCCATCCGCACCGTTGCCTGCTGGTCGATGCCAGCGACTGTCTGGACCATGGCGCCGCCTTTGTTGCTCGCTGCATCGATCAGTGGAAGCTACCGCTGCACCTTGGTCAAGCGGCCATCCCTCATCCGGTCCGCAGCGATGGACTGGCACGCCTGCTCGCGCAACAGATTCTCGGCCAGCAGGGGGAAATGGCCGAATTGCAGCACAGGCTTGCATCGGCGGCATCGCGTTTTGGCAATGGCCGTTCCCCCGGCATCGTCGCCGACCCGCGCGAGCATGCGATCGCCGACTTCCAGGAGCATGCCCGGCTCTTCGCGCATCACGAACAGTACGCTAGCGAGTGCGAACAGGCGCTACGGACTACGAACGGCAGGCTTCAGGAAGCATTGATGGCACTCGGCGATGCCGAGCAGAACGCATACCGGCTCAGGGAGACGGTGCTCGAGAACGAACTGATGAATGCGCAAATAGCCCGCATCGCGGAAAACATGGGTTACCTTGCTGTGCGCAATGAGCGGATCGAGCACAAGTGGCGCGGTTTTCTTGATTCCACGCCTGGCTATGTGCACTACGACACGCTGGAATTGCTTGTCCAGGGCAATGGCCGCACCCGCTGGCGCATCACCGAGCTCGAAAGCGCCGGGCTGGCGATTCCCGTCATGGAATTCGACACGCTGGTGATCGGCTCGCTGGCCGGCATCGTGCTTACTCGCGCCGGGGCCGCGGATGCGCCGCTGTCACGCTGGCCGCTGGCGGCCGGCGCTGGCGAGGAACTGCTGCTGACGGCCGACGCCATTCCGGACGCCGCCGGTCCGGATGTCGTTGCCGACATCGGCACTCGCGACTGGCGGATGCTGCGTGCCCTGGCAAGCCTGCTCGCGCAACTGACGGCAGCGCCGCAACAACACGGTTTTCTCCCTGCCTTTCCCGCACAGGCTTTGCATGCAGGCATGTGCCGCTTGAGCAACATGCTGGAAAACTATGCGCACGTGCTGCGAGTCGACCGTCTCCACCTCAAACGCGAACAGATCAATGCTGACTATGAACATCTATGGCTCAGGGCCGACACCCTGTCCTTCATGGCGGATGCTTGGCCCGAATGGGAATTTCGCCTGGCTTGCGCAGAAGTGGGGCCAGAATGCTTCGGGACGCATCCCAAGCTCGAGTTTTTGGCGGGAGGAACGCCGGCGGTCCTCGAACACTGGTTTGCCGAGTCGGCCGATGCTGCCGAGGACAGGATGGAACTACGTTTCGCGCTTCCGGATGCGGTTGACCTGGGTATGTGGCAAAAGCTCTCGGCGCGCGACCAGGCGCTGCTATGCTCGCTGATCGAACGATTGCCAGACTGGCTTGCTACGCTGGAACGGGACGGCGCCCTGTTGCGCCGTCCCTGGTCAGACTGGACTGCGCTGGCACGTCATATCGCATCGATCGCCGCCGAGCGCCTTCCCGGTGCAGCGGCCGCGCTGCGCTTGCCGCTGCCATGACCGGCCACCCTTCTGCACGCCCGCTCGATAGCCTGCGCGTGGCGGCGATCCTGGATGATTTCACGTCGCGCGGCTTGGGCCCAGAATGCAGCTTGCTGCCCTTAAGCCTGGACAACTGGATGAGCGAGCTAGGCAGTTTTGCTCCCGATTTGCTGTTCGTTGAGTCGGCCTGGTGGGGCCATCGCAAGCAATGGCACGGGAAAATCAGCCATGCCGCCCCGGTGCTGGGGCAACTATTGGCATGGTGTAAGGAACATCATATCCCGTCCGTATTCTGGGGCAAGGAAGATCCGGTGCACTACGACCGCTTTCTGGCCGCGGCCAGCATGTTCGATAGCGTGTTTACGTCGGATATCGACTGCGTCGCACGCTACAAGCAGGCGCTTGGGCATGATCGCGTGTATGTGCTGCCTTTTGCGTGCCAGCCGCGCGAATACCATCCCGTCGAGCGCGACGAACGCGCCGTCGCTGCCTGTTTCGCCGGCGCGTATTATGTACGCTATCCGGAGCGCACACGCGACTTGCGCACGCTTGTCGATAGCGTCCAGGCGTTGATGCCGGTCACTATTTTTGACCGCTATCTGGGCAGCGGCGACCACAATTATGCCTTCCCGGATGCGTACCGGCAGCTGATACAGGGCAGCTTGCCCGCCCACGCGGTGGCGGAGGCCGGCAAACGCTACCGCTACGCGATCAATCTCAACACCGTCAAGCGATCCGGCTCCATGTGCGCGCGCCGGGTGTGCGAATTACTGGGTTCCGGTACCACGGTCGTCAGCAATGATTGCTTGGGCGTGCGCAGGCTGTTCGGCGAGCTCGTCATTTGCAGCGACGACGGCCAGGCCGTAAGCCGCCAGCTGGCATCGCTGGTCGGGGACGAGGCCGCGCGGGCCAGGCGCACCGTGGCCGGGGTGCGCAAGGTGATGCAGGAGCATACCTATGCCCGCAGGCTGGCAAGCATTGCATCGTGCGCTCTGCGGCGCCCCTTGGTCGTGCCGGTTTCGTCGGTGCTGCTGGTCGGGTATGCGGCGTCCCCGGCGCAACGCGACGCGATCCTGCAATCGGCTTTGCGTCAACAGCACCAGCCATGGCGTTTGCTGCTCATCATGGGGCCCGGCGTGGCGGGCGGCGCAGCCGCCTCATCCGATGCGCGCATCCGGACGCTGGCGCACGCCGAGCTCGGCGAGCACGCCATCGGCACCCTTGCGCCAAGCGGGTTTGCCTGTGCGTGGATTGCGCCGCTGGTGGCGCAAGACTATTATGGAGCGCATTATCTGACCGATTTGCTGCTTGCAGCGTCGTACAGCAATGCTGAGGCATTTTGCAAGCGGGCACACTTTGGCGTCGTGAATGGAGAAATCGTGCAAAACTCGATGGAGTGCGCCTACCGCGCCTGCAGCGCCGTGGCCCTGCGCAGCGCCGTGGTGAGGCGGCGGTGGCTGGACGGTCAGGCGGCCGCGCGCTGGATCAGGGACTGCGCCGGCATGAGCGTCGCTCTCGATGGGCTGGCAATCGACCCGTACAACTATTGCCGCGATGCCGACTTGCTCGATCCGGCACACTGCGCTGCAAGCCTTGCGCAGCACGTCGACGACCTGCTGCTCGACAAGGGCCTGGTGATCGAGGAGCTCGAGCGCCAGGCCATGGCGATATCGGCCCTCGCGCAGGCTGCGAGCCGGGTGCCTTACCTTCCGGCCAGCAAGCTCGCCGCCTGGTTCGACCCCTGGGGCGGGAGCCAGACCAGCGCCGAACTGGACCGGTTTGGCTGGCATCTTGTCTCTGAACTGCAGGACGGCCAGAGCGAGGAGGTGTTCGCGCGCTTGCCGGTGGGGGCGGCGCAGTTGCGCGCCTTGGGGGTTTGGCGCTTTTTTCTTGAAGCAGGCAGCGGCTTGCCGGTGCACTTGCTGGTCGCCTGCATCGACGTGCACGGTGCGACCCTGCGCCAGGACGCATTCTCCTGCAATGTCGATGAGGAGCTGATCTTGCCTTTTGGAACGCGTATGCTGCGCCTGGGCTTGCGCATGCAGTCGAGCGGCAGCACCCGTCTACATCGGCTCTGGCTCGGCTGGAGGCCGCAGTGAGCGGCGTTGTCCTGCCCAAGGAAAAGATGCTTAAACTCATCTGGATGGTGCGGCCGGATCTGCGCCGCGGAATAGGCGAGGGCGACCATCTCTCGCATGCCTTTCAGATGTGGTGGCAGCTTGAGAGCGGCGCCAGTTTTCCTGCCTGGAGAAGCGGTGATCCGCTCGGCCAGGACGACCTGCTGCGGCCGCTGCCAGCCTGGCCCAGTAACGGCAGTTTCGGCATGAGCAAGGTATTGCTGCACCTGATGGAGCAGCGTGCCGATCTGCGCGCCGCCTTCGACGTGGCGACGGAGGAGGGCCTGTGGGCCTCGGTGGCATGGTTGTTTGCGCACGGACTGCGTGAATACGGCTTGCTCGAGCGCGTCGACGGCACGGTGATCGCCGCGCTCGATGCGGCGCCAGCCTTCCTGGCGCTGGACGATCCCCGCTGGGCCGGGCAGCCCCGGATCAGCTGGCTGATGTTTTTCGTCTGGCGCAGTATCGAGCAGCTTCGCCAGAACTTCGATCTGGGTACAGTCGAAGGCCAGATGCTCTACGTGCACTGGTTCCTGTTCGATGGGGTACCCAGCCTTAGCCTGCAGCCGCTGGTGGCGCAACGCTGGCGCGACTGGCTTACCGAGGCCACCAGCCATGCGGGCAGCGTTAAGACGGTAGCGCGTGCGGCGGTGTTGCTGTGGTACCGGCGGCCCGGCATGCAGGAGGCAGGCGATATTCGCACCCAGGCTGGCTGGCATGCCCTGTCCGCCTGGGCCGGGCAGGCATGGCAGCACGATGATGCGATTTCCTGGGTGGCGGCGCGGCGCGATTCGGAGCGCGCGCGCGCGCGGCCTTTCGGCGTCAATCTGATCGGCTTCGCCTACGGTGAGCTGGGCATTGGCGAAGACGTCCGCATGGCCGTAGCCGCCTGTGAAGCAGCAAGCATTCCCTTTAGCGTCATCAATATCCACCCAGGCGACTCCTTGCGTCAGAACGACCGCCTGCTGGCGCCCTACCTGGCAGACGGGGCCGGCGCGCAGCAGGCGCCCTACGCCATCAATATTTTTTGCCTGACCGGTTCCGATACCGCACGTGTCTACCTTGAACAAGGCATGGCCTTGTTTCAGGATCGCTACAACATCGGCTGGTGGCCATGGGAGTTGCCGGTCTGGCCCAGCGAATGGAAGGATGCCTTCGATGTCGTCGATGAAGTATGGGCGGCGACGACATTCACGCAAGTGATGTATGAACAGGCGGTGGTGGGCATGCAGCGGCCGCCGCAGGTGACACGCATGCCCTTGCCGGCCAGTGTGGCGCGCGCCGCCGCGCTGGGCCGGCGCGATTTCGGCCTGGCCGAGGGGACCTGCGTGTTCCTGTATGTCTTCGACTTCAATTCCTATTTGTCCCGTAAGAACCCGTTTGCCGCGATCGACGCATTTCAGCGCGCCTTCGGCGCACACGACCAGTCGGTCAGGCTGGTGCTCAAGACCATGAACAGCAAGCCGGGCAATCCGGTCTGGATGCGTTTCGTCGAAGCCTGCCTTGACGATGAGCGCATCATGTTGTTCGACCAGACCCTCGACCGCGGCGACATCCTGGCCCTGGTCGGCGCATGCGATGCCTATGTGTCGCTGCACCGTTCGGAAGGGTTCGGGCGCACCATGGCCGAAGCCATGCTGTTCGGAAAACCGGTTGTGGGAACGGGATTTTCGGGTAATGTCGATTTTCTTCGCGACGGCACGGGGTTTCCCGTTCGCTGGAAAAAAGTCGCGGTGAAGGAGGGCGAATATCCCTACGTGGTCCCCGCCGACAGCGCCTGGTGGGCGGAGCCCGATCTGGACCATGCCGCTGAACAGTTGCTAGCTGCAAAAAAAGCCTGCGCCGACCGCGCCTTCGCCGCGCGCGTGCAATCATATGCACATGAGACATTTTCTGAACGGCGGATCGGCTTGCGCATATTGGAGCGGCTCACGCAGCTTGTCCGGCAAGCGGGTGGGCACTGATGCGGCACGCTTGCCGTCGGCGCAGCAGTCTCGCATTCGCATGCAAGGGTAGTCCATGGTCAAGATATTAAAAAACATTGCGCGCGACTGCCGTTGCCGCCAGAGCAGCATCAACCCGGCCATGCAACAGAACCCGGATGGTGCCAGCGAGGCCGTGAATGCGGCCAGGACAGGCGCTGCCACGTTTTTTACCATGGCCGAAATGCTGCCATGGTGGGAAGTCGACCTGGGTCAGCTCGAACAGGTCGATTCGGTCGTGATCTACAACTGGGACATCGCCGGGGCGCCGCATGCCGAGGCGGGGCGCGCCCGCTGCCGGTTTCTGCAACTGTCCGGCAGCCGCGACGGGCAGGTCTGGGAGCTATTGCACGACCGCCGCGATGGCCAAGCCCAGGTCGACAGCTTCGGCGGCATTGTCCATGGCCCGCTGCATGTGGATTTGCGCGGCAGCGCGCTGCAATGGCTGCGCCTGTCGCTGCCCGGCGGCGGCATTCTCCATCTGAACGCGGTGCAGGTTTTTGCGGAGGCCGACGCCGAGGCCGATGCCGCCCTGCTCGACATGTTCACCTATGCCAAGGAATTGAATCTCAAGACGGCCAGCCGCATCTGCTCGGCATTGAAGCTCAAGCGGGCGGCACTGCTGGACCATGCGCGGCGCCTCGGCGTGACGCTGAACGCCTCCGCAGGCTGGTTCATCTTCAATCAGCTGAGGGAAGTAGGCTGCATCGAGGAAGCGGCGCTCTTCCTGGCGCGCGAACAGCACTTGCTGGGCCTGCCGGGCCAGGACGTCGCCGCAGCGCCGGACGAGGCAGGCGCCGGCGACGCAGCTGCAGGTGTTTTCGACCGGATCGCCGCCCTCGATCCGGACGACCCGCATTGCTGGATCTCCGCCTTGCCCGCGCTGCGCGCCGCCTCCTTCGACTGGATCGACCGCGCCTACCGCTTCCGAAGCTGCAGCGAGGCCGGCGACATCGACCGGCGTGCTCCCGTGCTGTACGACGGGCCGCCAGCGGCGGGCAAGCGCATCTATTTTTGCGGCGGCTGCGAGTTTTCCTATGCGGGCTATTTCCTGCGTTTGCGCGGGTATATCATCATGAACACCTTCCTGGACAATCGCAGCAGCGATCCGGTGGCGCAGTTTCTGGGGCAGAGCGGGGAGCAGCTGGCGCGCTTCAAGCCCGACCTCATTGTGCTCAGCATGGAGCAGCCTTTCAAGCAGCTACTGTTAAAAACATTCACCTTGAGCGCCTATTCCCGCGCCGAGCAGCTGGCCGATTTGCGCGGTTTGCTCGCCAGTTTCGAAGCCGCCATCGGCACGGCGCGCTCATGCAGTCCGCACAGCAAGCTGATCGTTCTATCGCACATCAGCTATTCCAACCGCATGATGCACCTGTACGAAGAAGCCACCTTCGGCTTAATGCAGGGCGACCCCTACACGCTGCATGAGTTAGCCAAGGCCTACGACCTGGAACTGAGCCTGCTTGCGCGTAAGACGGGGGCCCTGTTTCTCGATTTCGACGAGCTGATCTCCAAGTTTGGTAAAAGCAGCGCCGATGGCAGCACCCACCATGCCCGTGCCGACGACTATCTTGGCGGCCACCCTGAACTGGCGGGAGCCCGGATGATTGCTAATACCATTGACGGCTGGATCACGGCGCTGTATCCAGAGCGCCCGAAAATCAAGCTGATGGTGCTCGACCTTGACAATACCTTGTGGGATGGCGTGTTTCGCGACGATGGCATCGAGCATATTACGCGCCATGTCCGGGTGGCCCATTGCTATGCCGCGCTGCACCTGGCGGAGCAGGGTATCTTGCTCGCCCTGTGCTCCAAGAACGATCCCGGCAATGCACAGCAGTTGAAGGCAGTGCTGGAAGTACAGTTCCCGGAACTGGGCCGCAAGATCGTCGCCATGCGGGTCAACTGGATGCCAAAGTCGAGCAATATCAGGTCCATTGTCGAGGATTTGAACATCAGCATGGACAGCGTGGCCTTCTTCGACGATCAGCCCTTCGAGCGAGCCGAGGTGGCCCATGCCCTGCCGCTGGTGCGCGTGTTTTCCGACGCCGACCTGCTGCAAGTCGGACGCTATGCGCCTTTCCTGCCGGTCTCACCAGTGTCGGCCGAGGGGCGGGCGCGCGCGGCAGCCTATGTGAATGACGAGGAGCGGCGCGCGGAACAGTCGAGCTATGCCGCCGCCGATTACGAGGCCTTCCTGGTCTCATGCCAGTTCCAGCTGGACTTGCGGCGTGGCGGCGCTGCCGATGCGGCCCGGGTTGCCGAGCTGTTCCAGCGGACCAATCAGCAAAACATTACCTTGCAACGTACCAGCAAGGAATTCATCGACAGCGTATGCGACAAGCCGGAATGGCAACTGTGGTGCTGCGAGTTAAGCGATAAATTCGGCCAGTATGGCGTAATCGGCGCCATGATGGCCAGGACTGGCGTGCGCACCGACATCGTTGAGCTGGCGTTTTCGTGCCGAGCCATGGGTAAAGGGCTGGAAAAGGCATTTCTCCAAAAAATGGCACAGGTTTGCCGCCTGCATGGGGCTACCGAACTGGCCTTGGCGTATCGGCACAGCGACAGGAACCAGGGCATGTTCGATCTTGTTCGCGACGCAGGTTTCGTGGACGCCGGCGGCAGCGTACTGGTGCTAGCGTTGTCACAGTTGCCCTCGCCGATGGTGTATGACCGATGGATACACTGGCCGGCAGGCGAGATGTCCGGCACGCCGACCGTAGGCTGCTTGGTGGCGCTGCAGGCGGACGCAGGGCAGCTGCAATGAGCGGCGCCGCGGACGACGACCCCTTGCAGGGCGGGTGGCATCGCGCCGGGCCTGCGGCGCACGGCTATGGCGGGCAGCTGCGTCAGTTGCATGAAGCCTTATGCGATCCCTTGTGTCAGCAGACCAGCATCGTCCTGCTTGGCGATTCCATCACGTGGGGCCTCGGGCTGGCCGATAACGCGGAAGTATTTCCGCGTAACCACTCGCTGTCGGATCCGCGCGATTTATTTCATACGCGCTCCTGGGCCAATGAATTCAAGCGTGCCATCGGGCGCGACTATTTCTTCGGCGCGGACGCGCGCTTGTCGAACTGGCCGGCATCCCTTTCGGGCGAGTCGACGGTGACCTACCGCCGCCGCGTTGCCCTTTACCCGGGACTGCCGCCGTTCCTGAGCACCTTGACGGGTAGCGCCACAGGCTGCCATGAAATGGCCGACGGAGCTGCACTGCTCGGATACATTTTCCGCATGACCGATGAGGCCGGGCAAGCCAGCCAGAGCCTCTCCTTCCCATTTACCGGAACTGAATTCGAGCTAGTGTTCACATCGATTGCGGCACATAATCCGATGGACTACGAATTAATTGTTGGCGGGCTCAGCCAAGGCATTTTTTCTACCATGGGCAGCAATGGCCATGGCGCCAGGCGTACTCACCAGTTCGCCTATGTTCGCCGACAGCAGATCGAGATCCGCGCACGGCGCACGCTTGCCGCAGGTGTGCAGCATCTGGAACTTGAAGCCGTGTGCATCGACAAGCAGTGCCGTATAACAAACCAGGGTTTGATCGGCAGCAATGCGATGATTTGCCTGGAGCGAAGCTGCGGGGCGCTGGGGCCGGCGGCGGTCTGCGAGGACGACGATTTTGTCCTGATCCAGTTCGGAACGAACGACCGCAGTGCCATTTTTTCGAAATACCGGCAGCCGGACAGCATCAACAACTTCGCCCGCAATATGCACACGCTGGTCGGCAGACTCGAGTCCAATGCCGAGCTGATCCTGATGGCACCCGGTCCGGTCGCGGGCGAGCCGTCTCCGGAGTACGCTTTCAGCATGCTTGATGTGCGCAATGCGCTCAATAGCATCGCGCGTCACTGCGGGATCGACCTGGTCGACCATTATGCGGCGCAGCGGCACCGGGAGAGCGCAGACATCTTGTCCGACCGCTTGCATCCGAACCGGATTGGCCATGCTCTAATCGCGGCTAACCTGCTGCACGCATTGCGCTACGCCTAAGTCCGGCATCGCGTGCTCAGCCGAGCGGCGTTCGTAAATCAGCGAGCGAGGAAAGCGCCAGTGGTCTATACCCGTGTCAAATACCTTGATAGCAGTAAATCCATGGACGGCGAACGGCGCTTCCACCATCGCCACGCAGTACACGATGCGCAGTGTGCGAGGTTCGCGCCGCTGCGATTCGACCAGGCTGCGCAGGAATGCGTCCATTATCTCCTCCCCAAATGGATTGGCGAGGTAAAACAGGCTCAGGCCGCTCAGTTCCTCGAGCGGCAAGCGGCTGGCGTCGCGCTGACGCAGCCGGATCTGCAATGGCAGGCACAGGCGCTCGAAATTGGCGCGCGCCTGCAGCAGCAGCGCTGAGGAAATCTCCATCCCCAGGCAGCTGCGGTAGCCCAGGCGGTAGGCGTAATACAGCATTTTGCCCTTGCCGCAGCCGACGTCGACAAAGATCGTGCTTGCGTCAAAGGGAATATGCGCCATCATCATAAAAAAGGCGTCGTGCATGGTTGCCTGGTATCGGCGTGCGTGGCTGTCCGTGCCGAGCACCGCGTTTTCCACGATGGCATCGAAATCGACTTGCAGGGTCGGTTCAAAGTCGGCCCCGAGCCAAGTGTCGAGCGCGCACTCCAGGTCGGCCTCGATGCGGGCAGGCTGCTGGCCCAGCGCAAGGGCCGTGCGCACGCGCGCTGCCCTGCTGCGCTCGCCTTGTCGCAAGAAACAAAATGTGTAACGCGCCCGCGTACAGGCGCCGAAACGGCGATGGCTGGCAGCATCGCGGCAGTGCAGATGAAGATGACGCAGGCCGCGCCGCGCCAGATCGCCGGCCAGACGCCATTCCAACAGATCGAGCAGGCCTTCGCCATCCTGGCCTGCGGCTTGCGGACCCGCCTGGCACGCCAGCAGGTGGCAATCAGCGTCGTGCTCAAGGCACAGGGCGCTGGCCAGCAAGCCCGATGCGCTGCGCAGCTCGACCAGGCTGGTATGCGCCTGCAGGGTGTCCCAGGGCATTCCGGCGCCTCCTGGCATCGCCGCGTCAATTGCCAGCCAGTACACAGCCGGGTCCAGATCGGCTGCGCGCGTAATGCGCAGTTGCATCTGGCTGATGCCCGTTTCCATGGCACCGATGGCGGCATGCAGCTCGGGGGTAGCATTGGCCAGTGCGCCGCTTGCCATGCCTGGCGTCAAGTCCAGCACGATACCGTCGCCGGTCCGGGTTTTTTGGTGGTAGCCGCCAGTCTCGGCCGCCTCCATGACCTCGGCGGCATACACCCGCTCCAGGCCGGGGTGTCGGGAAAATAGCTTCTCCAGCACCCGATACAAGTGGGCTGGCCCGCACAGCGTGCCGCCGTGACACAACAGCCGCGCCTCGTCCCGCTCCAGCAGGTAAGCCACGCCTTGTCCGCCGGCCTGTACCGCCAGCAGGGCCTGGGGCCAGGCCGCCACGAGCGCCAACGCCGCCGGTGGCACGAGCGCGGCGGCCTGGGTCGACCCGCTGTGTTCTTGCAGCGGGTGCGGCGCGATGTCGATTGACAGTTGCGGGGCGCTGGCGCCAGCGGGAGTGCCAGCGCCGCCCGCTTGCGGCGTAGGCAGCAAGCCTATGAGCAGTTGCAGCGCGGCCTCGCCCTGATGTGTTTCCACCAATAGATGAGCGACAAACGCCGTGCTGAAATGGTTCAAGCTGATCCCGAGGCGCGCAATGTGCGCCGGCAGCGCGGTTGCCGCAAAAGGCAATGCCTGCAGGATGCGCCGCGCCATCGCAAAACTCAGGTCGGCAGCGCATTGCAGCATTTCGCGCAACGACGCGTCGGCGTCGCGTTCGACAATTGCGTAGACTTCTACTTCATCCAGTTGCAAAATGCCGCCACCGGCGAGCGTCAGCTTCACGTAACGCCATGACGCCCGATCGAGCACGATGCAGAGGGGACCGTTATGAATCCCCCCAAAGCTGGCTGCACTGGCATTGTTGTCGCGGCGATCATGCATGAGTTGCCAGTTTTCTCCGTCAACGCTAGTCCAGGCCTGCAAGAATCGCGCGCGGCGGCGTCCGGCCTCGGAATACGGCAAGCCAATGACATCCCAGTTGTAGACCACCACACTGTCGAGCGCGGCGACGTGTTCGAGATCGATCTGCCACCACGGTGCTGCTTCGTTGCAGGTCGTAAACGCGGCCTGGCCGGTTTTATTGCCGTTGACGGCGGTGTCAGCGCCCGCGCTTACTGCCTGCGGATCAACCGAACTCTGGCGGCAAGCGCAGCCTGGCGCGATATTGCTCGGCACCTTGATCATAGTGGCGCAGCCGAGTCTTGCGCGGGGGGAATCGGCCAGTCTGGCTCGCGTTCATAGATCACCGCATGACCAAATCGCCACCCCTCTTCGCCATCGACGAACACCTTGGACGGGTAAAAACGCGCCTCGATGAAAGGCTTGACGAACAGCGCATTGCAATAGACGACATACAAGCGGCGCGGACGCTGCCGCTGCGATTGCAGCAGGCAAGCGACGAACGCCCGCATGATGTTTTCTGAAAACGGATTGTAGAGGTAGAACAGGGATGCTTCAGCCAGTTCATCCAGGTCTAGCCTGCTGGCATCGCGGTGCATGAAGATGGTGTCGGCCGCTAGTTGCAGGCGCTCGAAGTTGGCCTGGGCCTGGTGCAGCAGCACCGCGGCGATTTCCACGCCGATGCAACGTTTGTAACCGAGCTGCGCGGCGTAGTACAGCATTTTGCCTTTGCCGCAACCGATGTCGACGAAGGTCTGCGTGCGATCGAATGGAATATGCTTCATCATCATCGTGAAGGCATCGCGCGAGGTGGCCTGGTAGCGACGCGCCTGACCGTCAGTTCCCAGTTCCGCGTTATCGACCACCGCATCGAAATCGACTCCGACGGCATGCTCGAATGCTGCGCCGAGCAAGTTCTCGAGCGCGACCGCGAGATCATGTTCCAGTTCGGCCGGACTGGCGCCTGCGGCCAGCGCCGTCAGCACGCGGCTCGCCAGCGGCTCGCTGCCGGCCCGCCCAAATTCGTAATCCCACAGCTGGCGTTCGGTCGCGCCGAAGCGACGCTTGTACTGGAAGTCGCCGCCGCCCAAATGCAGGCGCTTGCTGCCGCGCGCAATCAGGCTTTCGATCAGGCGATACAGCAAGATATTGCCCAAGCTGTGCTGCGGTGCGACGTCCAGATGACCCGACGCCATGAAAAAGCAATCTTGGCCGACATGAAGGCAGAGAGCAGCCGCATACATGTCGCTGCCGTCTCCTAGCTGGACGAGCTCACCGTGCTCCTGGTAAATTTCCCACTGGCGCAAGGCGTCGCCGGCGGAAAACATCGGGGGGGCGTGCGCCTCCCCTTCCGTCTTCTGCCGCAGGCGTGATTCGATCAGCTCCGACGCTTGTTGGAATGCCGCTTTCGTCAGCGCGGTGCCTGCCACGGCACTGAAATGCAGACCCGGCAAGACGTCGAGCACGGTGCGCTCCTTGCGCTCCATATCGCTGCGATGTTTTTTAGAAATGAAATTACGGCGGTAATCGTCGAAATCGCCTGGCAAGTCGAGTACATAGGTGCGCCGTGCTTCTTGCTTACTGGTAAATCCGGTGACTTCCGTTTCCTCCAAGGTCGATTGCGCCAACACCCGCACGACGCGTGGATGGCGTTGGAAAATTCTGTTCGCAGCGTCTTCCAGAACTGTACCGCCCGGGACGACGCAGCGCTGGCGCATCAGATAGGCTTTGTATCCGCTCAACACATACGCCAATTCTTCGGCGTTGCCCACTTCCTGCACCGACACGCGCTCGAGCCGTTGTCCTGGCACCAAGACGAGCGGCAGCTGCGGGGCCGGTATCAGGCGCTGATGGGCGGCTTGGCAATCAGCGCTGGCGGGTACCGTGAGGGTCAAGTCATAGACTGGATCGGTTTTCGGCGCGACGATCCTTGCATGATCGAATACGCGCTGCTCCGACAGCGCCACCACGCCGACGTCTTCATCGGGATAGTACTGGTCCAGTGCCAGCGTTCGGGTGGCGATTGTGGTATCGAGCAGATCGCTATACGTCATGAAGTCGCCTTTCTGAGCGAACCAGGCGAGGTATTCCTGAAGCAAATCCTCGTAGCGCTGGCAATACCCGGTAAAGCTGGGTGGCTCGTTGTCCAGTGCGCGAAACAGCAAGGAAGTCGAGTGCAACAGGATCGAGAGCAGCGGCCGCCCCGCGCGCCGTTCCAGCAGGGCTTCCATGGCGCGCCGGTTGGCGCCCCAGGCAATGAGCGGATCGATCGCAAAGTCCAGTGGCGCTTCGAGAATGCCGTTGTCCCAGGCAAACAGTGCCTCGTCGCGGGTGAGCGCGAAGCTTCCGGCGCCGTGGCCGCGATACAGCGAACTGACCGCTTCCATGCCCGCCTGTTTTATTGCGAGCACCATTTTTTTTGAATGCTTCATGCCGCCGGGCCGGAAGATACGTGGGCGTCGGCCCACGTTGCGCTGAAAGCGTTCGGCGCCGTAGGCCAGGCATGCATGGGCTACATCGATATCGAGGCTGTCGAAGGAAGGCATGCCGGAATCGGCGTACGGCCAAGCGCGCTGCCGAACCAGCACTTCGGCATGCATGTGCAGTTGGACGTCGTGGCCGCGGACCTGCAGATAGTCGGCCGCCTCGAACATGCTTTTTTCGCCGTAGACATCGCAGGTCGAATAGTCAACGAAAAACGTGGCCTTGGCGCCGACCTGCTCAAACATATCGCACAGGCGGCCGATGCCGACCGCCTTACCGTCGCCGAAGCGGCCGAACACCAGCCGCTCCACGCTGTCTTTCTCGGCGCGGCCGGGCAGGGCTTCGACGTCGACCGAGAGAATGGTGGCTGCCTTTTCCTGGCGGCGCTGGCGCGGCAGGAAAGTCACGCGCAGCGAGCTCAGGCGCACCGGTTCTTGCGCACCCAGTATGCGGATACCGATCCGGACGGAAGAAAAGCCGATCGGCAGCGTGGTATGCAAGGTGGTCGCCGTGCAGCCGCGGCCCAGCCCAAGTTCGTGGCAATAGCCGGGCTCGGAAACGTGTTCACGGCGAAAACCGGCCGGAGCCAGCAGCGCGCCGCCATCGCCAGGACACTCTATGAGCAGGTCGGCACGCTGGCCCGGCAGCGCCGAACTGGTCTCGAGCACGCAGTCGACGCGCAAGGTCGCTCCTTGCGGGGCGCGCAGTGCGTGCCACTGTATTTTTCCGGACAATGCGCCCCCGCTTAACTGCAGCACGATAAGGTCGGTGGCGCGATCGGTACAGATGCCGTCGCGCGGCGCGGCGGGGCAGGTTGGCGCGGATGGCGCAGTGGAAGCGAGAGCGCTGGTCATATGGCGGTAAAATGCGTCGATATAGTGGAAAGGACTGGCGCCCCAGCGATGATGCAAGGCGCCGTGCATCAGCGATGGTGAAAAATCGATAAAGTGGCTGGGTGACAGATCGTCGGCCAGGCGCTGGTAGAGACGCGTCAGAAAGCGGTTGGCCCTGGCGATTGCCTCGGCCGTATAGCCCGAGCCGAAATCGCTGCCGTCTTCCTGGCGGGTACTCCAGAAAACCCGGTTGACCTTCACGCGCGATAGCAGCCTGTTTTTCTGGAGCAGCTCCAGAAGACGGCGCCAGCCTTGTTCCCACAACGTGAAAAATTGCTCGCTTCCAGATACAATGCGCTGCCCCAAGCCGGGGTCCGGCTGGAAGCCGGTGCTGAGCAATTCCGGCGACAGAGTGCACAGCGCACCGTGCTGGTCCATGAACAGATCGAAGCGTTCGTCGATCAGATCGATTAGGATGATGTCGGCCTCAATGTCCGCCAGAAGAGCACCAAGGCCCTTGCCAGTATCGAGTTCGACCATACGCCGTTGAAACGGCGAGACAATCCGGTCTAGCAAAATCGTGGCGAAAGCGTGCTCGGAGAAAGCACTTGCCCAGGAAGTGCGCGCTACATAAGCAGCAACCCGGAACAGCGCGGCGGTGTGTGGACCGAAGGCATCGCGGCTCACGCAGCTCCCCAGGATCAATACGCTGCGTGGAGCCAGGTTTTCCTCTCCATAGACGGCCGGCGTCATGCTGAGCTTTCAGGTTCGCCAGGCACGGGCTCAAGCGCCGGCCCGGTACCGATGTCGGGCTTGATCAGTTCCAGTTCGCGCCGCGTCATCTTGTGCTTGGCGCTCTGGCGGCGCACGCGCTGGGCGGCATTGGCCGACAGGGCGAGGAACAGCGCCGGATCGGCAACCAGGCGCTCGATTGCGGCGGCCATGGCTTGCACGTCTTCAGGCGGGACAAGCATGCCACAACTGTCATCGACAAATTCCGGCACGGCCGCAACCGCATTGCTGACGGCGACCAGTCCGGACGACATAGCTTCGTCGCGTGAGACGCCTTGGGTATCGGTGCGCGTCGGGCACAGGAAAATACCGTGACTGCGGTGCAGTGCCGCAATCTCGGCCTGCGGCAAAAAGCCTTGTTCGATGATGACGTTGCGCAATCCACGTAGCGGCGCCACCGTGGCGGCGAACAGCACGCCATCGCCGACCAGGCGGAATTCGAGGGTGTCGAACCAGGCATGCCGCGCCAGCGCCAGGATGACCTGCACCATCACATCGTTGGCGTAGACTGCCGATGCATACGGCCGGATCGATAAAATCTTCAGGCGCTGATCCGCGCTTTTTGGGTGCCATGCAAACAGCTCGGTGTCGATCGGATTATGGATCACGCGATACAGCGCATCAGGCAAGCGCAGGCCCAGGTCCTCCATCACTTCATCAGCAAACGAGCGCGACACAAAGACCACGCGCAAGGTGGCCGGAGGGCAGGATAGAAGGCCGTGCCAGAAGCTGCTGCGCACCTTGCACAAGCGTTGCGCGTGCTGCCGCTCGGCAGCGCCGGGATACAAAAAAGCGCGCCGGTGCCACGCTTGGATATCCGACCCATGAGCCCACACGATGATCCGATGCGTGTCCGCATACTGCTGCAGCACTTGCCACATAGCTGGGTCCAGGAAGTGAACCAGGATCGTGTGATAGCGGCTGTGGTCCAGTAACTGCTTCAAGGCGTGCGGATTCCCGCTGATTACAGCCGTTTC
Organism: Massilia genomosp. 1; assembly: GCF_011682185.1. NCBI lineage: Bacteria > Pseudomonadati > Pseudomonadota > Betaproteobacteria > Burkholderiales > Oxalobacteraceae > Massilia > Massilia genomosp. 1. The sequence goes on along the minus strand of NZ_WHJF01000066.1, from coordinate 14,990 downwards.
CTCAAATTCCCGGTAGTGCGGCGCCACGCCTTGATTGAGGCAAAATACATCGGCACGCACACCGTATTGGCGGTAGGCGCTTACCCGGCTGTGCACAAAAGCATTGCTGTACAAGGCATCGTAGGCGGGATACTGATTCGTGACCAGCAAGAATTCCTGCTGACCGATTACCAGCGACGGTGCCGCGGTTCTGTGTCCCCATGCCAGGCCGGCAATATCGGATTCGCCTGATCCATGCACGCGCAGCCCCAGGCGAATGTAGGAGGTATTCTCAGGAATGGCCGTCGTATGGTTGGCGTTAGGCGTCAAGATGGCGTGATGCACGCGTTCTTTAGCACTGTTCATGAAATAGATCACCAAGCTTAAGTTCATGCCAGGCCCGAGCATAAAATGAGTTTTCAGTTCATCGCGCACGCCCAGCTGGGCTGGCGTCAAGTCATGTCCCGCATACAGGTAATCGTGCTTGCCATCGCCCAGGCGGGAGGTGATGCGCCAGTTCGCGCCGCGCAACTGCGCCTCGATGCCGTCGTGCCGCAACGGGCCGAAATGGGCGGCGAACTGGCTGGCGTCCATGCCATCGCCGCGCACGGCAGCGCTCGGGCCGGCGGCGATGCCCTCGGCCAGCGTGAGCATCCGCTCCATCGACAGACCGCTGTCGAGCGCCATGTCGTCGACCTGGGGCGCAATGACGCACAGCTCGCCCATCTGCGCATCGCGGCAGTAGTTAAACGGGTCGAGGGCCAGACCGGGCACGGCCGGCCACTCGCTGGACGGTGCGCGGCACAGGCAGGATAGCCAGCCGCGCAGCGATTGATCCGGAAGCAGTTCGCCGGCAGCGGCGCTGGCGCGCAGCGGCAGGGCGGGGGCGGGGCGGTAGGCTGCGTCGGGTTGCTGCAGAACGGCAATGCCGTCCTCGACGGCGAAATGGGCCAGCTTCCCGACCAGCTTGACCTGGGCATAGGTCGTGCCCAGGGCCAGGTCGAGCAGATAATTGGGCCCGTAATAGTCCTGCGCAAGCATTGGGGCCAGCCACTCGCCCTGGCGCAGCAAGCCTGGTAGGCGCAGCGTTTCCGCCACGCTGGCGGGAATGCTCCGGACACCGGCGGGCACGGACGGGGCTTCGCCTTCGTACACCAGAATCAGCCTGCAATGGCGATAGGTCTGGCGAGCGACATGCGCAAGCAGGATGCGCTGCGCAGCTTGGTCGGCGGCATAGGCTGCCACCACCATGGTGGGCAAACGGCGGCCGGGCGGCAGCTGCAATGCCTTACTTGCCACGTACTGCAGGCGATCGGCATAGGTATGCTCCAGCATGACTTTGCGCAGTGCAGCCAGGCGCACTTTGGCGCCGTCGTGGCCGTCAAGGCGGCGCAAGCGCGCCAGCATGTGCTTGGCGTTGTCGGTACTGATTACCAGGTCCCCGAACATCAGGCCGATACCCCGTGAAAAATTGCTGACGACAAGAGTATTGCATGCCAACAGCTCGTACACGCGGCGCGCGTACATGCTCTGCGACTGCTTGATCGAATTGAGATTGACCGCATATCGATAGCCCTTGTAGGCCTTGTCGATCTCGTGGAAGGCCAGGGTTCCCACGATAAAAGGGCGGTAGACCGGAGGGAACTGGTAATTGAGGTCTTGCTTGCCGAAGTTGCGGTCGAAGATCTCCAGGGGCCGAAATGCAGGCAACTCGGCGATATAGTTCTCGAGATCTTTTATCCGTTCCGGATAGCGCGTGTAGTAGGCACCCGCAAAACAGAAGGCATCCTTGCGCTGGCCTGTTTCGACCGGGTTGTGGCATGAGGGCTGCGCGGCGAAGGGCAGCAGATAGACGCGCGCATGTCCCAGTGCGTTCTTGTAGCGGGCAATGCAATCGATATCGGTGGTAAACACGTGATCGAACAGCGTGGCCGTCGAGATGAAGGTGTCGAAGTGGACCGGATCCTCCTTGTTCCAGAACACCGTGGGGACGCGGTGCGCCTTGCACCACGCCAGGATGGCCAGCAGTTCGCGCGCCCGGCTGGCGACCTTGTTTCCCCACAAATCGTCCTTGCCGCGCCATGCCGACTCGATGAACAGTAATTCGGGCTGGAAGCGTTCTAGTTCTGTCAGCGCCGCGTCGGGAGTGAGCTGGAGCAATTCGCACTCGGGCGCATAGGAAGCGCGCGTAAATTCATCCATGACGGCCGCCACGCGCAAGTGCCGCAAGCTCTCATGCGCCGCGACCGCTTGCCGGTCTTGCTGAACCGACCCAGACGCGCCCGTGGTCAGCGCCTGGCTCAGGATGGCAGTCAGCGCAGGCCGGACCATGTCCGGCGCGGTGCCCGCAGTGTCCTCGCTAATGCAGGCGTGGGCTGCCATCGCCACGAGGGCAGCCGCGCTGTCTTCGAGCTGGACGCTGACAGGGGAGCGCAGTTCATAGTAATAGGGCAAGCCCAGTTCCCTGGCCCCAGCGGCTGCCACCAGGGCGTTTTTCGTGTCCGCAGCAATAAAAACCGCGCTGGGCTTAAACACCCGCAATGCGGCCTTGATCCATTCGATTGCCGTAGCGCCGTCTTCGGCCTGCACGCCTGGCGGCATGTGCAAGTAGCGAATACTGTCGATGCAGGCAGGTGCCAGGTCTGCGGCCTGTGTCGGAGCGGTAGTCGGGCTTGCGCCCGGCATGGTCAGCACGACGACGGAAACCTGGTCGTTCGACAGTGCGCAGGCTAGCCCATGGATGGGCCGGTCGTGCAGTCCGGCGACGGCAGCGCACTGCCTGTCGAGAATGCAGACAAGGCGGTGGGGCACGCGGTATCGCCCCATGTCGGCGGGATCGACCCGGCCCTGCTCAAGGCGAGCAAGCCCAGTCGAGCCGCGTTGCGGCAGTGCAATCGGGCGCTTCATCTGACGGCTCCGGGTTCGGGATAGTTGAATTCGCTATTTTTTTTCAACTTATCGATGCTGACGCGCTCCAGATGGGACGTCAGCGCCTGCATATGGAAAGCGTTGCGCTTGCATAAAAAAATGAAGGTCGGCGTTGCGTTCATCGAGTCGATCACAAAATAATCGAAGCTCGCCAGGAAGTCCTTGATCGCCGCATACTTTGCTTTATTGAAACACTCAACCGCAACTAGGGGCTGACTTCTCTCAAGCAGCTTGCGCGCCCCATGCAAGGCGTCCAGTTCCATGCCTTCGATGTCGAGCTTGAGAATCGAAATATCATTGATGTGCGCCGCCAGTTCGCTGTCCAGCGTCGCCACCGTCACTGCGATGCCGTCATGGACAGTACCGGTGCGGCCTTCGTCTGGCGTAACACAGCTATATGTGCCGTAGTTGTTTTCTTGCGCCAAGTGCAGCGTCGCCATGTCGGCGCGCGCGCCAAGGGCAGTGGGACGGATGTCGATCTTCGCATCGAGCCCGTTCAAGCTGCGGTTAGCGCACAGCAGCAAGTGATTGTGAGGCTGGGGCTCGAAGGCGATCACTTGCGCCTGCATCACGCCGGCAAAAAAGATGCTGTGATTGCCCAGGTTGGCACCGCCGTCGACGATCAATTTATGCGGCTGGTGCAGGCGCGCCAGCAGATTCAGGAACGCTACTTCGTAGAATAGGCCGCTGGAACGCATGGTGCGTGGAATGTAATCATCTTCGAAATGAACGAAATAGTAATCCTTGCCGCGGTAGGTGACCGAGGTGCTCTCGATTGCCGGCATGGCAAGGCCGGCAATCAAATCGCCGCAGGCTTCCTCGAGCGCGGCCAGGATCCTGGCCTGGTGCGCTTGCTGAAAAAATGCCGTGGCCAGGTCGGCCGGCAAGGCGGCGCATGGCTGTGCATGCAGGCGCAGCCGGGGCTGGGCGGCACCACTGGCGGCCGCGGTGCGCGCGGCATGCAGTTGCGCGAATTGTTCATGCGCCCTCGCTTGCGCGGACGTTCTGGCAGCGCCCGCCGGCGACGCCAACGCAATTGCGCTGTCGAAGTGTGCCAGCGCGCGTTGCCGCTGACCGTTGGCGATATGCGCCCGGCCGAGCGTATTGTGCACGCCCGAGATCAGTATGTGCGCAATCTGTTTTTTGGGGCAGCCGTACTCCTGCGCAAGTTGCAAAAACCGGCGGCCTTGGGCAGCCTGGCGCAACTGCAGATGGGCCGCCGCGACCATCAGTGCTATCCGGGCACGGTCCGGATGGTGCTGCAAGGTCTCGCACCCGACGCCCGCTAGGGCGGACCAGTCGCCGATGTGCCACAGCACGCATGCCTGTTCGAGCAACTGCTTGTCGTGGGCAGGCAAGCGGCCCGCTGCGCGTCCATCCTGCATATCCGGGTTGCGCAGATGATCGACAGCGTGCGCCGCTGGCGGCGCGGCCATTGCCACCACGCTGTCGGCGCAGCCCGCTGCGCCGGGCGATTCGGCCCTTGTCCCCGCGCCAATACGCTCGCTGTCGCCGAGCAGCCAGCGCCGCATGGCAACTCGCAGGCGGTCAAACATCGTGCGCGCGCGCAGGCGTCAGCGCCGGGTCGCCGGCGAACCATCGCGTCAGAGGGCGCGTCCTCATGAAGCCGGGTCCCGCAAGAGCACATCCTTGATCAAATCGATCTGGGCGGCAGCGCCGATCAGCTCTTCTTCAAGCTGGTGCAGGCGCTCCGTCAGGCGCTCGATGTCAGCCTCGCCCTGCTGCTTCGCCTCCTGCCGCACGCTGTCGAGCCGGTCCTGGCAGCGCCTTTCGCTGTCGGCAACGGCATTCATGACGGCTTGCGCATCGTCCTCGGCCTGGCGCGAAAGCGCTGCCTTGTCCTCGATGAGCTGCGTGATCCTGTCTTGCAACAAAGTTGAATCTTGCATGTGCTGCTGCGCCAGCGTTTCCCATTCGGTCTGGCACTGCGCGGCGGCTTCCCCGGCGCTCGTGGCCTGATGGCGGCAGGCCTGCTGTTGCTGGTCCAGCAGTTCTTCGAGCTGCACCAAACGCACCTGGAGCTCTCCCAGCACCGAGTCGTGTTCCTGTTCGCGACGCAGTGCCTGCGCCAGTGCCTCCTGCAGCATGGCCGCTTGCGCTGCCGAAGCCTGATTTTCCTGGGCGCTTTTGCACAATGCAGCATGCCAGTCGCGCACAAAAATCGCCTCGGCCAAAGCAGGATGATTGCAGTCGGCCACATACGCCAGCCGGAAGCCCACCGGCTCAAGCAGGGACCGGAGCTGCGCCAGGATAGTGGCCTGCGTGTTCACGCTGTCGACGCTTGGGGCCGCGCGCAGCGTACGTAGCCAGACGACGCCGCAGTGCTGCAAAGTGTCGGCTGCGCCGTGCAGAATCGCCAGCGACGTCAGGCAGTCGACCAGCAGCCAGTCACAGCGCAGGTCGGCGGCCGCCGGAGCGGCCGGATCGGTGACCAGACTGTCGAGCGTGACAGCCTGCTGCGTTGTGCTGCTCAACTGCTCCAGGTTCGGCCATAAGGAACGCAGCGCCGCAGGGGGGATCAAGCCGCTTTCACCAGGATTGGAGGCATGATAAAAGATGGTGCTGCCAGCATGGGCAGCGAGGGTGGCTGTCGCGAAGCGCCAAGCAGGATGATCGGCCTCCAGCGGCGCCATCCAGGCCATGCTGGCGGGATTAGCGTCGATCAGCCAGGCGCGTTCCACCGGCCAAGTGCGCCAGATATGCATGCCACCGCTGCCGCTGCCCACCCCGATATGCAACACCCGCGAAGGCGGACACACGGATTGCAGGCATTCTGCAACCGTATCACTGTCGCGAGAAAGCAGCTTCATCAGGCTGCCCTCACCGCAGGCTGAGCGGCGGCACGCTCGCACAGGATCGCCAGCATGTTGAGGGCCGCTTCTCGCCAATCAGACCACGTGCGAGTGATGTCCACCTGCCGCCGTTCCAGGTCGTCTAGAAGGGCCGGCAACAAGAGCAGCAGAGCTGCAACAAAATGGCGATCGCGCACCGATAAATGCTGCCACACAGTCAAATCCATGTCAGCAGGCAGTGCAAAGCGCAGTTCCAGCTTGTCGCCGAAATCGTCGCTCGCTTCACCGAACCAGTTTTCCAGCGCAGCGCGGGCGCCATCGGCCGGAAACTCCAGTTTGGGATAGCTCCCAAACCTTCCCGGCTCCACGTTTGCACAGGAAAGACGAAACCCAAACACGGGCAGATGCACGGGACCGGCACTGAGATTGTCGATCTCCAGCCACAAATGCTCATAGTCCACATTTCGTTGCTCGCGCTTGAGATGTACGCGGTCGTAGCGCAGGACAGGCGGCAAGGCCTGAAGTTGCTGCAGGGTTTGCCTTAACAGGGCGACCAGCGCCTGCGGCGGGACACCCTCGGGGCTCACTTCGCCTTGTTCCAGCGCGTTCGCAAGCAGCTTACATAAGGCTAGTAAGAGATCGAAATCGCTACTGGCGAGCCTGCCAATCACGTCTTCCGGCGCTTCCGGCGTAGCGTCGACGATCAGACGCACCGTGCTTGCGCCGGGCAGCGGCCAGCGCAGCAAACCGGCGCCCGCTTCGCTGTCCGCAAAGTCGACTATGAACTCGACCTTGCTGAGGGTATGCACGGTCTGAAAGCGCAATTCGGGCAAGTCGCGTTCCGGCAAAGCAAGGCGCGAGATCTGCCAGGAAATCGTCGCGGCGTCGTGCGTCGCTTCTTCGACGTGCGCTTGAATGCAGTCATAGTCGTAGTAATCCGGGGTGCGCGCCTGCATTCGTTGCAAGCAAGCCAGCGCTTCCTGATGCGCGAGGCTGGCTGCCTCATAGGCCATGAAATAATGCTCGAGTTCTCGCTGGACGTGCTGGAGTTGCGACAGCAATACCTCGTTCTCCCTCTGTCCTTCCTGCACGCCGGCCTGCACCGCTTGCAGCTGAGCCTTCATCTGATCGCGCTCGGGCAGGGCGGTGCGGTGCGTGTCAAGTTCCTGGGCCAATTCGCGTTTTTGCGTTTCGGTCCAGTCCAGCTTGTGTTGTGTGCTCGCGAGGCGAGCTTGCGAGTCCTGTAACTGTGCAGCAAGCGATTTTGCTTGCTCTTGTTGGTGCTTATGCTCGTCCCGGTGCTGTTCCAACTCTTTCCGCAAGGCCTGAGCGGCGATAGGCTGCTGCTGAAGCAGCGCGAACTCGTGCAGCGCTTCCACGAGGGTCGACGGCATCGCAACAGGCGCGCAGAGCTTGCGCAGCGACGATTGGATTTCGGCCTGCAAAGCGTCAACATCGGCGTGTTGCTGGCAAAGCTGGCGTGCAAGGTAACTCGATAAAGGCGACACGGCTGTGGGCGGGCATGCCTGCGCTACAGCTCCCGGAAAAGTAAGACGCCACTGGTCGCCGCATGCATCGATCAATTTTTTTGGGGCGGCTTCGCACTGGCCGGCATCAACCAGCAAGCTGCGCTCGGGATGACGCAAATGAAAACGCAGCAATTCCTGATGATACCGATGCCACGTGCCTAATACCGCTGCAGGGTCGCAGTCCATTCCCTGGCTGAGCGCGAGGCTTAACGCGCGCTGGGGGGACTGGCAAACGAGTATAAAGTGCATGGCGGGCTCGAATTCGCGCCAGAAATCGAGCAGCCACGTGCTCGCAGCGTCGGCCCATCCCCACAGCGGTGTGCTGAGATTTTCCAGGAACAGGGAGCCCGCAAGCTGTTCCCACAAGCGACCCGGATGTTTTAGGGAACGCTCAAAATTATTTTCTGCGGAAAGAACTTCCCCATGCCACCGAGAAAAATTCAGTACGGGATCCGTACGGGGCGTTTTGGGAGCGGCAACGCCGGCCGTTGTAAAAATATTTTCGATTAGAGATAGATCGCTTCCAGGAGCACCTGAGATACAGAAAATTTTCACGTCAATCCTATTTCTCAGACTACATTGCTAGAATAAAACCATGCTCAAAGTCTATTTCTCTTTGCATCCAGCATCAATGTGTTTTTACGGTCATTAGTTGAAGGCGTTTCGTGGTCTCCAGCGTCGGCTGTCGCGATGCCCTACAGGGCCATCATTGTCTCTGTCCCATTGTTGCACGAAGAGCGTTGGGGGTCTAGCCGATTTGCCATACATTGCTTTTCCGAGAGAATTTCCGCGTTTCGTCAACAATATTGTTGATACAGCGAAATTAGACTGTCGCATAAGCGGGTTCTGTCGCGTTGCTAATCAAACGGCGGAAATTGGCCGAAGACAGAGTTGTGCCCCTCAAGCTGGACGGACCAGTCCTGCCATTGCAGAAAATTGGTCGGCGAACGACATCGCCTCGACGCCGTCGATCTCGAACTGACCTTTGCGGATCATATGCATCAGCTCGATTCCAGCGAGCACCGAACTGGCGGACCGGAACGATTTGAAATTGAGCATGGGCCTGGTCACCCGCTTGATGGCGCGATGGTCCTGCTCGACGATGTTGTTGAGGTATTTGACTTGGCGCACCATGATCGGCACATCGCGGCCGGCGTTGATCGCATCGATCGCTGCCTTGTTGGCACCGCTCCTGGTACTGTCAACTTGGCGGAGCGCGGCGGTTTTTGTAAACTATTGGCATGACACCCACCCAACTTTACCTCGGCTTTCGCTTCCCCCACTACATCATCAGCCACGTCGTATGGCTGTACTTCCGATTTTCGCTGAGTTTTCGCGACATTGAGGAACTGATGGCCAGTCGCGGCATTTTCGTGACGTATGAGACGATACGCCAATGGACGTTGAAGTTCGGTCAGCGATATGCCAACGAACTGCGCCGGCGTCAGCCGCAGCGCGGCGACAAATGGCATCTCGACGAAGTCGTGCTCACCATCAAGGGCAAACACCACTATCTCTGGCGCGCTGTCGACCAGGATGGGGAGACCACAGAATTCGGAAAAAATAGTACGTTAAGGTCGTAGCAAGCTCTTCCAACTGGCTGGTTTCGACCCAGGCTGTGTAAAAACGAGATATCACGACGTTTTCAGGGTCGGTTTACCATTCCCAACCCGAGGACGCCGCAGCGCTCCTTTTGAGGTCGAGTGTTGCAGGCGGACGGTAACAGACATACAGGCATGGGTTGGCGCCGGGCGCGCGGAGCCGGTATCCGCTGAATTTATTCCTCGAACGCCCCAGTGCAAGCAAAACGCGATTGGTATTCACTAGGCAATACGCCCAGCTGTGAAGTAAACGCGCGACGCAAATTGTATTCTGTGCCGTGACCGCTCTGGCGCGCGGCCTGCTTAACCATCATGCCAGGCTGCTCAAGTAGTACGCATGCAACCTCCAAACGCAAGCGTGCCAGAAATTGCGCTGGCGTAAAGCCGACTTCCTGTTTCAGCTTGCGGTACAGCGATCGTACCGAGAGCACACAAGCATTTGCCATCTGACTGACGTCCACTTGCTGAGCCAAACGTGAGCGTAGCCAAGTAGTCAACTGTGCGCTTACTCCTTGGTGCTGTGACTGCGCTAGCAACTCAGAGCTGAACTGGCGTTGCCCGCCCGGACGCTTCAAAAACATCACCATGCGTTTGGCGACGGCCAACGCAGCTTCGCGGCCCAAGTCTTCTTCGATTAGACTCAGAGCTAAGTCCATACCAGCACTGATGCCAGCCGATGTACGAAACTTGCCGTCCCTGACGTGCAGAGCGTCAACCAACACCAGCAACGAAGGGTGCTCGCTGCGCAATGCCCGCACGTCCGCCCAATGCGTGACCACACGGCGCCCGTCGAGCAGGCCGGCCCGTGCCAAAATAAAGCTTCCTGTGCAGACGGAGCAGCAACGTGCTGCCGCGGCGCCGGCATTCGCGACCCATTCCAACGTTGCGCGGCCACGCGGATGCGCATCAGACGGGAGGGCCTCGACTCGACCGCCCGACACGATCAAGGTCGCACCGTCCAGGCTGAGTGACGGCAGAGGGGCCGACAGTAGGCCGACGCCGGACGATGATGTGACCACCCCTCCACCAACAGCAACCAAATGGATTCGATAAGGTAGCACCCGGCCAGCGTCCCGCGCCTCATCGTTCGCACTAGAGAAAACTTGTACTGGCCCCGTAGCGTCGAGTAGCAAGAAATCTGGAAAAACAAGGAGCCAAACGTCAATGGGGTCGGCGGAAGTTGCAGCCGAGGGTCGGATGAGTGGAGCGTGTCGGGTTATATTGGCAGATATTCAACCATCGCTGTCATTTCTGTCAAGAATTTTGCATATAATATTGCGGTTCATTCCCTCGACAAATAACGATCCATGCCAGCCAAATTGATCCGATCGCGCGCCCACAATGTCGCCATTGTTTTCACCTTTAGTGCTTTCGCCTACGTAGTGACTGGCAACGCTGCCGCAGCCAACGTGCCGCTACCCGATGGGTGCGAAATGGCAGGCAAGAGCAAGCCAGCAGCAACGCCCAGTGCGGCCGTTGAGCCCGTCTTTCCTCCGGTCCAGATACAGGTACGCACACCGATCCATCCGACCGTGCTGCCGAGCGCTGGGCGGAATTACTTGATTTACGAACTGCACCTGCAGAATTTCACGACTGAACCGATGACCCTGCGCGGGATCGAGATACTAGACGCTGACCAGCCGACGGCGTCGCCTGTGGCAGATCTGAAGGAAGCACAGTTAAGTGCAAGCCTGCGTCAAGTGACGATCGGCGACGACGCAGGGAATATCCGACGTTTGGGGGTTGGCCAAAGTGCCGTTGCCTTCATGTGCTTGGCGTTTGAAGACAAGGTCCCTGTCCCGTCGCGGCTGAGGCATCGGGTGCTGTTCGACAAGACAGTGGCGGACGGTCCTGTGATCGAAACACATACGACGCCGTTGCAAGTATTGGGGCGTCCACTGGTCGGAACGAACTGGACACCAGGCAATAGCCCGAGTCTGCATTCGCATCATCGGATGGGCTTGTGGGTCGTCGACGGTGATGCGCGGATCTCCCGCCGTTATGCCATTGACTGGAAAAAATACGATATCAATGGCAAAACTTATGCCGGCGATGCGCGTGACGTGCATGCGTACTACGCCTACGGCCAAAAGGTATTGGCCGTCGCGGACGGCAAGGTAATCAGCGCGCGCGATGGATTCCCAGATAATGTGCCGAAGACGGAGGCAGCATTCGAGTTGGCGCGACCGGTTACGTTAGAAACGATTGGTGGTAACCAGATCGTCATTGACGTGGGGAACGGACAATTTGCTGCGTATTATCATCTTCAGCCCGGGAGCGTAAGGGTCAAGACCGGAGACCATGTGAGGCGTGGCCAGTTGTTGGCACGCATTGGTAACTCTGGCGATGCCCGCTGGCCCCATCTCCACTTTCAAGTGACGGACAAGGCAGACGTCCTGGCTAGCGAGGGCCTGCCCCAGCTCTTCGATAGCTACCGGATGAAAGCCGCCAACCAAGCCTGGGAGACGCGAACCGGTGAGTATCCAATGGGGGATGTCGTAATCGACTTCGGTCCCGATATTAGGGACAAATAGCTGGCGTACATCTGGCGCTTTCTCGATGACCATATCGCATATCCCGCTATTGGGCACCTCGAATTACCGGCAAATTCCGCGTAGTCGCCGATCACGGTGCCGGCAAATGCGTTTTTTGATGTCACACCGAGCCGCTTCCCACCCGTTTTAAAGGCGCTGAACCCCGTTTTGTGCAGTCCGGACGGACTGCGGGCGTCAGAACGCCTCGATCCTGGCCTCCTTCAAGTAGACCAGGCGCCGCAGATTGTAAGCAGCGACCTTCCAATTGAGCTGCAACGTGGCACGCGCCAGCCCGATCGTGCGCAGGCCTTTACCGCCCATCTCCGCCAAGCCAGCAAACACATGCTCGATCCGAGCGCGGGTCCTGGCGATGCGCGTATTGCGCCGCTTTTGTGCGTGTGAAATTGGCTTATCCTTGCTTCCTTTGCGCTGGATATGCATGCGCCATCCCTGCTGCGTCAACCTGTCCTCGCGCTCCCCATCCACATAGCCCTTATCTGCCAAGACGTCGCGATTGGTATTCGATGGGTCGAGCACCTCCTCGAAATGAAGGGTGTCGTTTTCGCTGGCCGTGCTGATCTTGATCTTGCGCACCAACTTGTAGCGCTTGTCTGCATTGGCCGATATCTTGTAGCCGAAGTAGGACTTGCCGTGCTTCTTGGTCCAGCGCGCGTCCATGTCTTTCTGGCGGCGCTTCGCAGGTGTCCAGTCGATTGGAACGGCACCTTCGCCAACCAGCACTTTTTCCTCTTTGCTCATCGATTGCTTCGGCGTCTGCACGATGCTCGCGTCGACCATTTGACCGCCACGTGCAATGTAGCCATGCCTGGAAAGCTGGCGGTTGACGGCGTCAAAGATACTCTCGCTGGCACCGGCCTTGAGCAAGCGGTCCTTGAACGTCCAGATCGTTGTCCGGTCCGGTATCTGACTACTGGAGCGCAGTCCGACAAAGCGCTGGAAGCTCAGGCGGTCGAGCAACTGGAATTCCATTTGCTCGTCGCTCAGGTTGAACAACTGCTGGATCAGCAGGACACGAACCATCAGTTCGGTCGGGAATGGAGGACGCCCGCCGCGTTCGCGGCCGGGACGCGGAGCTGCTTCGTCAACCGCATCGGCAAGCGCGATGAAGTCGACATGCTGCTCCATCACCTTGAGCGCATCACCAAGCTTGTTCAGCTTGGCTTCGCGCTCTTGGTCGGCAAACAGACTCGTCTTGATCATGAAATTAGCTCAGCAACAAGGAGCCTCTATGATGCCACGACTGCGCCGGTTTTTCGAGGTGCCCTATTGGGTGTGGACCGCTGTAGATCCGCTTTTGTTGGGAAGCCAGCCTGTCGTGAAACAAGTGTTTTACGACAGGGAGTCAGCCTGACCGTCAGCACGGCAGCGGTAGCGATTCCTCAGTTTTTCAAATTCAAGAATCCCACTGGAAAACAAATGTAAAGCTTGCTTGACATCTAGTTGATGCCTCGCCAATATGTAAAGCGTACTTTACAACAAGGGGTCAGCGATGCACATGCAACAAGAAAAGAAATATTCCGAAACGGAGTGTAAGGCCGGGCGTAAGTATATGCGCGAGTTGTTTGGCAGTATCGCAATCTACATGGTCTTGCTAATACCGTCTGTGATATATGGGCCGACGATGGACACTGGCGCTTTCAAGACAGCGGTCTTGGTTTGTCCGATGATTGGTTTTTTCTTAATGATATGGGCGGTGGCGAGGCAGGTCGGCAGAATGGACGAATACCAGCGTGGCGCCATGCTTGAGACCTTTGCAATCGCAGCGGCCGTCACGGCGGGCGTCACGTTCACCTACGGGTTCCTCGAAAACGCGGGCTATCCGCGCCTAAGCATATTCACGGTGTGGGGCGTGATGGGTAGCTCCTGGCTCATTATCGGCTTGATCCGCCGGTGGATGATGGAGCGATGAATAACACAATCCGTGAACTACGCGCCGAACGTGGATGGAGCCAGGTCAACCTAGCTGATCGGCTCGAAGTATCGCGTCAAACCGTCAATGCTATCGAGACCGGCCGCTACGATCCCAGTCTGCCTCTTGCTTTTGCTATTGCAAAACTTTTTGAAACAACTATTGAAGCAATTTTTGCCGTCTAATTTGCCGCCCGATTACTAAGGCAGCGGCAACACCAAGGCCGTGGCGCTGATCACCCGCAGCCTGGCGCCACATCCTGCTGAATGGGCACTACACATTCCAGAACGGAGGCAAGATGATCGATCTGGACGCGCTCTTGCCGGCCTGGATTTGGGGTGACAAAATTTCCGGGGGTTCCGGCGTAGAACCCCAATACAGCCGGATCGAGCCGACTTGCCTCTGGTTCCGCCTTCGATTCAGCAAGTTGACAGTACCCAGCGGATGCAGACCAGGATAACGTCGATCGGAAAGCGCATCCCTTTGAAGTTGAGCATGTCGATTCGTCCTGGGTTCGGGCGCCGCAGTTTACATGATTGCCCCGTCGACGTTCGCTAAGGAAGTGCTGATTTATTCACTTTTCGAAAAATCGCCTCCTTTACAATCAACGGGTTACACGCGAAAGACTTGAAAATATTGAATAAATCAGCGCTTCCCTAATGCGACAGAACCCACAGAAGAGCGCACCTGCGGCGCTAAAACAGACGGTGCGGCGTGAATTAGCGGAAACCCGTTCGGAATAAACAGTAGGGACGGCCGGGCTTCTACGCCGCGAAAGCGGTAACCGGCCCGCTTCCTTATTCTGCGGGCACCCCTATATTTGTGGAAGTTTAACCGAAACCGTTCGCCACTCTTTGCCATCGAACTCGGCGAACGAATCTAGTCCGGTAACGAGTAATTTCTCGTCGACAATATTCAGACGACTCGAATAAGCAGTGTGCACTTTCAGTGCTTTTTTCCCATCAATTTTGTACACGCCACGGGCACCCGCCCCAACGAATATTTGGCCTAGATATGAAACAATACCGTAAACCCCTTCATCGGTAACGATACCTTTATCGCTAACAATATCGATCCTGTTCCAACTATCTTTTCCGTCCCACTGGAATAGCACGCCGTTCCAGCCGCCAATATAGATCTCTTTCTTTGAAGCGCAAAAAACCGAAACTAGCATCGTATTGGTAGGCGTCGACTCGATTTCCCGCCAGTCCTTCCCGTCGAACTGAATTACCCTTCCTGCCGCACCGGCCGCTACTGCGAAGTTTGGCCCTAATCCATGTATATCATTAAGCCATCCTTTTATAACGGACTTTATAACTTTCCCTTCCTTCCAATGCGAAACTCCTTGATCATGTACAAACCAGAAGTCGTCCGAATTTTGAATCCAAAGAGAACCAATCGCATTCTCAATATCCGTCTTAAAAGTTTGACGTGACTCGCCTTGGACACGAATAACTTCTCCATCGACCGTACCGAGCCAGTAGCAATCACGGCTTACCATACCTATCACAGTTACCCAAACCTTAATACTGTATTCGACTTGCCACTTGAGCCAATTGCAAAACGATTTTTCCGAACTGGCCGACATCAGGAGAGCACGATTTTTCATCGCTTTTTCGTGATATCGGAGGAAATCTGATCGGTTACGGCGGCGGAATCATGGCTAATCTCATTTT
>NZ_WHJF01000669.1:0-248 GCF_011682185.1 Massilia genomosp. 1 | reverse complement strand
TTCATCCATCTGGCGCAGGTCGAAATCAGTGAGAGGCGTGGGCTTTTTTAACAAGATTGCACATCATACATTGAACTGAGTTTCCAGGCAGAAAAATTGTCTGCGGGGAGGTGATTGGTTACGTGGCGACAGCAGCGTACAAGAGGCGCGTCAAAATGGTCGACAAATCGAAGCGCCGGTTAAATCGATACTGAGCCTCGGCCAAATAGAGAAAACCATATTTATCGAAATTGAAAGCATGGTAGGTT
>NZ_WHJF01000668.1:0-248 GCF_011682185.1 Massilia genomosp. 1 | reverse complement strand
ACGATGTGATGGATGCTGCCTACTGCAGCAAAGAGTTGCACGACCACTGCCGCGAACTGGGACACGTCCCCCTGATCGACCATAATCCGCGTGGCGGCGAGAAGGAACACTTCGAGCCTGGCGATGAAGTTCGCTACCGTGAGCGCACTGTGGCCGAACGGACCAACGCACGCCTCAAGGACGAGTTTGGTGGCCGCAACATCATGGTCAAGGGACATGCCAAAGTCATGAGCCATTTGATGTTCGGG
>NZ_WHJF01000667.1:0-248 GCF_011682185.1 Massilia genomosp. 1 | reverse complement strand
TGAGATTAGCCATGATTCCGCCGCCGTAACCGATCAGATTTCCTCCGATATCACGAAAAAGCGATGAAAAATCGTGCTCTCCTGATGTCGGCCAGTTCAGAAAAATCGTTTTGCAATTGGCTCGTATCTTGTTCGTATCTCATTCGTATTCTGGTCGTATCCGGTCGTCTCCTATCCGTATCCTAGTCGTATCCTATTCCGGCGGCTGAAAAATCCGCCGTGGTGTTAAAACCCCCGTAAAACACTGG
>NZ_WHJF01000666.1:0-249 GCF_011682185.1 Massilia genomosp. 1 | reverse complement strand
CGGCTCTGCCAACCGAAGCCGGAATCAACATGCCCAAAATGGACATTGGCACCAACGAGCAGACCGAAGAATGCTCCCTAAACAATCTGTAAATACTGTCTCAAATAGTTTGACACGCTCCGAAGCTCGACGAATGGATGCGGCATCGGATGAGGGCGATTCAACTTAAGCAATGGCGTCGTGGCCCGACGATATACCGTGAACTGCTGAAACTTGGGGCGCCCGCGAAAGTGGCGCGATTGGTAGCGG
>NZ_WHJF01000665.1:0-249 GCF_011682185.1 Massilia genomosp. 1 | reverse complement strand
CCGCCTCGAAGGTCGAGCAGCTGACACCGCGACTGTGGAAACAGCATTGCGCCGACAATCCGCTACGCTCGGACCTGCACAGATTTAACGGCTGATCTACAACGCCGCTCAGCTACCGCTTACGGGCCTGCGCGTGGCCAAGACACTGCACTGGCTGCATATCGCCGCGACCGCCACCCATACCTGGTACGGCGTGCATGCCAAGCGCGGCATGGAGGCGATCGCCGCGCATGGCATCTTGCCAAATCG
>NZ_WHJF01000664.1:0-249 GCF_011682185.1 Massilia genomosp. 1 | reverse complement strand
AGAAAAACCATCGATATCGTCTTGGATGCGTCCTGCTGCTGGTGTCATATTCGATTCCATGTGGGTACCAACTTCCTTAATTAGAGTTATGAAGTTGTCTCACAACAGTTTGACACAGGGGGGATGCTCGGACCGTCAGTGCGGGCGCCACGATCCTGCGCGGCAGTGCAGAGGGGGGCATCGTGTTCGACAAGCAAAATAACCGGGTCGGATATACTGCCGGCTTGGGACTAAAGGCACCGCTTCCGG
>NZ_WHJF01000663.1:0-250 GCF_011682185.1 Massilia genomosp. 1 | reverse complement strand
GCAACTCCAGTTGGTATCCGGGCGTTTGCTGCGTGAGCTGAAGGAAACAAGGGATAGGCTCAACCAATCATCAAGCAATAGCTCAAAACCACCATCGACACGGGCACCCTGGGCCGCCAATGCAAATGGTGATTAGCGCTGATCTTCAGCATAACTGAACTTTGGTCGCCGTTACGTGTCCAACCTTGCATATGCGTGCGCGGTGGCGCAGGCGGGAGAAGATTATGGCGACGATGAATCGGGTTCAGTT
>NZ_WHJF01000662.1:0-250 GCF_011682185.1 Massilia genomosp. 1 | reverse complement strand
CAGTATCGATTTAACCGGCGCTTCGATTTGTCGACCATTTTGACGCGCCTCTTGTACGCTGCTGTCGCCACGGGCAACCGAACCGAAGCGTGGTGTCGGTTAGCTGAAGATCAGCGCTAATCACCATGCAAATTGTGCCGCGCCATCGCCCCCGTCCCCGGAGGACACGCCGGCATCGCCCACCTCGAACGTTGAAAGCAGCCCTGCCTCGGGGCTGGGCGCATCAGCGGGCACACCGGCCGATGGCGCC
>NZ_WHJF01000661.1:0-250 GCF_011682185.1 Massilia genomosp. 1 | reverse complement strand
CGTGTCCTGCAGGCACAGCACAACCGGAAGCGCGGCCATGCGTTGCTGCGTCTGCTGCCAGTGCGGCGCCATGATCGCCTGCCAGTCGACGCTGTCGTTGTCGAAGAAGCGATACGCCGCCATCGTCCGGAGCGTGTCAAACTATTTGAGACAGTATTTACAGATTGTTTAGGGAGCATTCTTCGGTCTGCTCGTTGGTGCCAATGTCCATTTTGGGCATGTTGATTCCGGCTTCGGTTGGCAGAGCCGG
>NZ_WHJF01000660.1:0-250 GCF_011682185.1 Massilia genomosp. 1 | reverse complement strand
CCGGCTCTGCCAACCGAAGCCGGAATCAACATGCCCAAAATGGACATTGGCACCAACGAGCAGACCGAAGAATGCTCCCTAAACAATCTGTAAATACTGTCTCAAATAGTTTGACACGCTCCGATCGACGCCTGCCGCTCCCTTGTTTGCTTTCACGCGTTTCCACGCGCGTTGCATGTTCTCCCTCGCAAGCACCTGCGCGAGCAGGCCTTGCCCTGCACCTATCGTTTCATGTCGCGGGGATGATGTT
>NZ_WHJF01000065.1:0-40401 GCF_011682185.1 Massilia genomosp. 1 | reverse complement strand
GGAGCTGCTCTGGGGTAGAATTCATGTCGGGCAAGGTGTGTTCGTGCTGATAGGGTAGGTTTTTAGATAACTCCCATTCTATCAATCACTTACGGCATTCTTGCCCTTTTTTGTGCAAAATTCAGGCCAGCGCGCTGGTGTGGGAAATTGGGTCGGTAACTCGGGCGGCTTCAAACATAGGCTCCAATGTCGTTGGCGGTCAGAACTGTGCTACAGGCGCAGCAGTTAAGGGGTTAGTCTTGCTTAAACGACAGCGGCGGAAGACCCATCTGGCGTATCTTCAAACGGTACGAAACTGTCAAGCCAGCCACGCCAAAGCGCCTCAAGTTTGTCGTTGAACGGGTGAGGGCTGGCCATGGTAAATATCAGCGCGCGTTTTGACCCGATCAGAAACGCAGCCTGGCGTTGACGTATCATCTGAGCGCCGTTTTTATAATGGGCTTCTATTCGTTCGCCTATCCAAGCCGGGTTGTTTTGGCCAAGTTGTTCGGGAACACGACCTATGAACTTATGATTCGGGATGCGTGCTTTGAGAATGCCTAGTTGACGGTCGACATAGGATGCAAGCGTCTCCCCCTCAATCAGCCAATCGCGCGCAATGCTCAAGTTCGGTTGGAATTGCGGATCTCCAGGAACGAAAATGTTTGCGGTCCGGTCCTCGTATCCAAGTGGTAAACCGATGCTTCCTTCATGTATGCCGATGCGCTCGATCGGGGTAGCGGGTGCTTCACTCATGCGGGCACTCCGGTGCCGTTGGCGTTTGACCTGAGATAAAATTGCTTGAGTGCATGGTCGTGAAATTCATTCTGTATCCCTTAAATTGAGCGTGCATTGCGGCGAATCCACAGCTAAAACATTACAATTTTACCAAATAGTGTTGCCACTTGGAGCCTACATATCGAGATCGGAGGTATTTTCGCCGTCAAACGCGTACTTGAGCACCTATCTTGTTGCCTATAGGAAAAGCGAGTCCACCCACTTGGCCTTGCCCCCGAATCAATGCGAGCCACGTCCTCCGCTCACGCATCGCGCCGGTGCGCCCACTGATACAGCAGCGGCAGCACCAGCAGTGTCAGCAAGGTCGACGACAGCACCCCGCCGATCACCACGGTCGCCAGCGGTCGCTGCACTTCGGCCCCGGTGCCGGTCGCCAGCGCCATCGGCACGAAGCCCAGCGAGGCCACCAGCGCCGTCATCAGCACCGGCCGCAAGCGCGTCATCGCCCCGGTTTCGACCGCTTGCGCCAAGGGCATGCCTTCCGCCCGCAAGCCGCGAATGAACGAGATCATCACCAGGCCATTGAGCACCGCCACCCCGGACAAGGCGATAAACCCGACCGCCGCCGAGATCGACATCGGAATGCCACGCATCCACAGCGCCACGATGCCGCCGGTCAGCGCAAACGGCACGCCAGTAAACACCAGCGAGCCATCGCGCATATTGCCGAACATGACGAACAGCAGCATGAACACCAGCGCCAGGGTGGCCGGCACCACCAGTTGCAGGCGGCTGGTGGCCGATTGCAACTGCTCGAAGGTGCCGCCCCAGGTAATCCAGTACCCTGGCGGAATCTTGACCTGCTGGCCGATGGCCGCGCCCGCGTCCGCCACGAACGAGCCGATGTCGCGCCCGCGCACATTGGCGGTCACGACCACCAGGCGCTTGCCATTTTCGCGGCTGATCTGGTTCGGCCCGGGCGCCATGTCCAGCTGCGCCACGTCGCCCAGCGGCACATAGGCGGCCGCCCGCTCGCCCTCGCGCGCCGCCACCCGGATCGGCAGGCGCCGGATGGCGTCCAGGTCGGCGCGCAGGTTCTCCGGCAGGCGCACCACGATGTCGACCCGGCGGTCGCCTTCGAACAGCGAACCGGCGCCGGTCCCGCCGATGGCGGTGGCGATCGCCTGCTGCACGTCGCCCACGTTTACGCCCACGCGCGCGGTGCGGGCGCGGTCGATGCGAATGGTGAGCATCGGCAAGCCGGTGGTCTGCTCGACCTTCACATCGGCCGCGCCGGGGATGGTTTCGAGCACGGCGGCGATCTGCCCGGCGCTGCGGCCCATGACGGCGCTGTCGTCGCCGAACACCTTGATCGCCACGTCGCTGCGCACGCCAGAGAGCAACTCGTTGAAGCGCATCTGGATCGGCTGGGTGAACTCGTAGTTGTTGCCCGGAACCTTGCCAACCGCCTGTTCCAGCGCAGCACGTAACTCTTCCTTGCTGCGCTTCGGCCTGGGCCACTCGGACTCGGGTTTGAGCATGATGAAGGTGTCGGCCACGCTGGGCGGCATGGGATCGGTCGCCACTTCCGCCGTGCCCAACTTGGAAAACACGGTATCGACCTCGGGCAGTTGCTTGATCGTGCGTTCCAGCGCCAGTTGCATCTCGACCGCCTGGGTCAGGCTGGTGCCGGGAATGCGCAGCGCGTGCATGGTGATGTCGCCTTCGTTCAGGCTGGGCACGAATTCGCTGCCCAGGCGCGTGGCCAGCAGCGCCGACAGGCCGATGACCACGCCGACGATGACCAGCACCGGCGCCTTGTTGGCGCTCGCGCGGCGCAGCAGGGGCAGGTAGGCGCGGCGCGCCCAGGCCATCAGGCGACTGTCGTGCTCGCTGACCTTGTTGCCGATCATGAGCGCCACGGCCGCCGGAATGAAGGTGACCGACAGCACCATTGCCGCCACCAGCGCGGCCACGACCGTGAACGCCATCGGATGGAACATCTTGCCCTCGACGCCGGTCAAGGCGAAGATCGGCAGGTACACCACCAGGATGATGAGCTGGCCGAACAGCAGCGGGCGGCGCGCTTCGCCGGCGGCGGCGAACACTTCGCGCAGGCGCTCGTCGCGTGTGAGAGGGCGGCCGGCGGCGGCCTGGGCGTGGGCCAGGCGGCGCACGCAGTTTTCCACGATCACCACGGCGCCATCGATGATGATGCCGAAGTCGAGCGCACCCAGGCTCATCAGGTTGGCGCTGACGCCATTGGCGACCATGCCGCTGAAGGTGGCCAGCATGGCCAGCGGAATGACCAGCGCGGTGATCAGCGCGGCGCGGATGTTCCCGAGGAACAGGAACAGCACGATGATCACCAGCGCCGCGCCTTCGAGCAGGTTCTGGCGCACGGTGCCGATCGCCTTGTCGACCAGGTCGGTACGGTCGTAGACGGTGCGCGCGATCACGCCGGCCGGCAGGGTTTTGTTGATTTCGCCGAGTTTCTTGTCCACGGCGGCCGAGACGGCCCGGCTGTTTTCGCCGATCAGCATGAAGACCGTACCGAGCACGACTTCCTGGCCATTCTCGGAGGCGGCGCCGGTGCGCAATTGCTTGCCCACGCCCACCTCGGCCACGTCGCGGATGTACAGCGGCACGCCCTGCGACGAGCGCAAAATGATGCCGCCGATATCCTCGCCCGATCCGACCTGGCCCGGCACGCGCACCAGGTATTGCTCGCCGCCACGCTCGATATAGCCGGCGCCGACGTTGCTGTTGTTGCGTTCCAGCGCTTCGACGATGTCGGACAGGGCCAGCCCGTGCGCCACCATCTGGCCGGGATTCGGGGCCACGTGCATTTCGCGCACGTAGCCGCCGATGGTGTTGATCTCAGTTACGCCCGGCACATTGCGCAGTTGCGGCTTGACGATCCAGTCCTGGATCTGGCGCAGGTCGGTGGAATCGAACGGCGTGCCGTCGGTTTTCAGCGCGCCGGGCTTGGCTTCCACGGTCCACATATAGATCTCGCCCAGGCCGGTGGACATCGGCCCCATCTCCGGCGAGGCGCCGGCGGGCAGGCCGGCGCGCGCCTGTTGCAGCCGTTCGTTGACCAGCTGACGGGCGAAATAGATGTCGGTGCCATCCTTGAAAATCACGGTCACTTGCGACAGGCCGTAACGCGAGAGCGAACGGGTCTGTTCCAGGCCGGGCAGGCCGGCCATCGCTGTTTCGACCGGGAAGGTGATGCGCTGCTCGGCTTCCAGCGGCGAATAGCCGGGCAGGGCCGTATTGACCTGGACCTGGACGTTGGTGATGTCGGGCACGGCATCGATCGGCAACTGGCGATAACTATAGATGCCGAGCGCGGCCATGAAAGCGGCCAGCATCAGCACCAGCGACCGGCGTTCGATGGAAAAACGGATAAGAGTATCAAACATGGCGGTCCTTAATGGTCGTGGCTGGCGCCGGCTTTGCCGAGGTCGGCCTTGATCAAAAAGCTGTTCTTGGCGGCATATTTCTCGCCCGCCAGCAGGCCACTGAGCACCTCGACCGACTCGCCATCGCTGCGCCCAAGCACCAGCGGGCGCGCTTCGAAATGGTCGCCGTAACGGCCGAATACCGAGGGTAATTCATTGACGTTCTGCACCGCTTCGAGCAGCACCGCGACCGGCACGGTGAGCTCGGCGGCAACCACGTCCACCGTCACCGGCAGTCCGGGACGCCATACGCCCTTGAGGTTGGGCAAG
Organism: Massilia genomosp. 1; assembly: GCF_011682185.1. NCBI lineage: Bacteria > Pseudomonadati > Pseudomonadota > Betaproteobacteria > Burkholderiales > Oxalobacteraceae > Massilia > Massilia genomosp. 1. Next base: position 35,947 of record NZ_WHJF01000065.1, on the reverse strand, counting down.
ACCACGCGCGCCTTGGCGGCCCGGGTTTGCTCGCCCACCAAGGGGCTGACATAGGAAATGACGCCGCTGGCGCTGGCGTCGGCCGCGCGCACGGTGGCATTCTGGCCCTGGCGGATGGTTTCCAGGTCGCGCGCGCTCACGGAGAGCTCGGCCCAGACGGTGGACATGTCGGCCACCACGAACAAGCTGGTTTCTTCCTTCACCGATTCGCCTGCGGCCACGGTCTTTTGCGTGATCACGCCATCGATCGGGGCCCGTACTTCATAACGCGCCAGCTGCCTGAGGTTGCCGGCGCCGACGCCGAGCGCGTCGAGTTTCTGGCGCGCGCCCTGGGTGGCGATCTCGGCTTCCTGCATGGCGGCGCGGGCTTGCTGATAATCCTGTTCCGCTGTGATTTTCTGTTGCCACAAGGTTCGCTCGCGCTCGAACACGCTGCGCGCCAGCACCAGGCGCTGTTGCGCGGCCAGCAAGGCGCTGCGCTCGCCGGCCAGGGCCTGGCTCGACAGCACCGCCAGCACCTGGCCCTTGCGCACCGTCTGGCCCGCATTGGCGCTGACCGACTCGACCAAACCGGCCAGGCGCGGGGCCACATGCACTGTGCGATCGGCGTTGAGGGCGATCTCGCCATTGAGTTTAAGCACGCTCTTGATGCGCGCCGGACCGGCGGTGTGGATGTCGATGCCGTTCTGGGCGACTTGGGTTTCCGACATCGTCACCCGCGCCTCGACCTGGTCGTAGGCGAAGCGGTAAGTCTTGCCGCCGTGCTCGGCCAGCACGCCGACCTTGAACGAGTGCGGCTCGCCGACCACGGCGTCGCCGCGCAGGTAGTCTTCTTCGCGTGCGAAACGCATGTCCTGAGCTGGCCGGCCCAGGCGGTCGAGCGTCACCTGGACCTTGCTGGCGGACGGGTCGAGCGCTTTCCCGTCCTGGTAAGTATAAATACGGAACTGCGGGCCGGCGCTGTGGTCGAAGATAGTAGCTTCCAGGCCGTAGCCCTGGCTGACGAACAGCTTGCCGCCGTGGGGGCCGCGCGCCGGGACCGCGTCTTCCTGGTGCGGCTTGCCGCCGTGGTCGACCTGGCCCGTTTCGGCATGGCCGCCTTGCTCTTCATGGTCGTCGTGCTGCGGCTGTGCGTTTTTGCGCGTCACGATCAGCGCCGCGAGCAGGGCGCCGATCAGCAGGGCGACGATGATGACGATAACTTGTTTTCTGTTCAAAGGGGTTTTCATGCATTACTCCACTGTCTGGGTGGCGCCTTGGGCGCCGAGGATACTGTCGATGTCGGCGGCGGCGCGATGGGCGTCCGCCAGGGCGCGCAGGTGCTGGGTGCGCGCTTGCAACAAGGTGCGCTGGGCGTCGATGACATCGAGCAAATTGAACTTGCCGTACTCGAAACCGGTGCGGGCAGCCTCATAGGCGCTTTGCGCACCGGGCAAGATATCGTCGCCCAGCAGTTGGGCTTGTTCGCGGGCGACCGCGAGGGCTTCGTGCGCCTGAGCCAGTTCGTTGGCCAGGCGCGCGCGGGCGCCGTCAAGTTCGACGCGGGCCTTGTCGCTGCGTTGCAACGCTTCGTGCAGCTTGCCCTGGTTGCGGTCGAACAGGGGCAGGGGAATGGCCAGGCCAAACACCGCCTGGTTGCGCCCCGCTTGCCCGTCGCGCTTGGCGCCGATGCTGACGGTCAGGTCGGGCACGCGACCGGCGCGTTCGACTTGCGACAGGGCTTGCCGGCGCGCCAGTTCGATCTGTGCCAACTGTAAGGCGGGCGCCGCCCCGAGTCGCTCCATCAGATGGGGCAGGGCGGGTTGCGGCGGCAGGCGGTCCAGCTGTCCCGCCACAGGGCCGATGTCGCGCCCGGTCCCTCCCCAGAGCGCGGCGAGGCGGTTTTTTGCACCGGCCAGCTCGCCGCCGGCCTGCGCCAGGTCGACTTTGACGCTGGCGGCGGCGATGCGGGCGCGCGTCTCGTCGACCGGCGAATTCTTGCCGGCCAGGACGCGTTTGGACGCTGCGGCGAGCGCGCCATCGGCCAGGGCCAGCGATTCGTTGGCGATATGCAGGCGTTGCTGCGCGGCGAGCAAGTCGTAGAAGGCGGCCCGCGCCGAGGCCAGGACCGCATTGCGTTTGACGGCGAATTCGGCGCCGGCGGCATCTTGCCCGAGCTGCGCGGCGTTGACGCGCGCCGCGCGCTTGCCGCCCAGTTCGATCGGAACGTTGAGCTGGACGGTGGTGGTCCTGGTCGGTTCGCGCGCGTCTTCGACCAAGGTGGACAGCTCCGGGTTGGGGGCGACGCCAGCCTGCATGACGGCGCCGGACTGGGCCTCGATTTCGTGCGCGCCGGCGCGCAGATCGGGGTTCGCCTGCAGCACGCGCGCCAACGCGCCGGCCAGCAACAGCGGCGCCAGCGTAGGGGGCGCATCAGCTGCCGGACGCATCAGCGCACCGAGCGGGGGCGCTTGCATGCCGGGAGTGACGTGTACCGCAAGGGGCGGATTCACCGCAGTCGATTTCGCGCGCAACGGTAGTCCGGCTGAGCCGGCCTTTTCGGGGACTGGCGCCGCGACGGCCGGCGCCTTGGCGAAGATTGTAGTGCGAGCCTGCGCATGGCAAGGCAATGCCGCAGCGATCGCTAACGGCAAGACGAGTTTGTACATCGAATTCTCCTGGTTGAACAGACAAGGGAATCCGGCCGGGCGCGCCAGCGGTGCAGGTGTCGATTACGGCAGTGACGTCCAGCGATGAGCTGGTATCAGAAGTGCGGCAGCGGCAGCCGGATCAGGCAGGGCCTTGCCACTTGGGACGTTCAGGACGGACGGGGCGCAAGGTGCCGGGGCGCGCGGCGTCGGCCGCGTGGGCGTACGCCGTGGGCGGTGGCGCGATGGCGCCGCTGGTGGAGGTGGTGATGCCGACGCTGGTAAAGTGGCAATCGCCACAATCCTGGTCGATGCCGAACGGCGAGTCGTCATGGCTGGCGTGATCGTCGCCGCCATGCTCATGATGGCCGGGATGCGAGATGGTCGACGAAGGTTCATGCGCGCAATACGCGCTCGCAACCGCCCAGCTCACCTGGAGCGGGAAGATCAGCAGCATGAAAATAGTGAACAAACGTCGCATCGGGCGATTGTAACAGGAGCGAGGCCGGCGCGCCCGCTGCGTGGTCGTTCTCCATGCGGACAGGATATTCTTTATGCAACACTCATAAGTGGCTGTTTACTTAGCAATTTTCGCTATTTTAAGCAAAACTACGTATTTGCACGGATTGTGGGTGTGTTGTACATCTGTTATTCTCTTCGGTTGCTCGTTTCCTGGCTGCCTTGCAGCCGGCGCGGTTCCGATTACTTTAAGACCCTTGGAATTTATGTTCTCTGATGTAAAAACTACTGTCACGCTGTCATTACTTTTATCCACTTTTGCGGCCCACGCCATCGATATCAGCGGCGCCGGTTCGTCCGCGGCGCAGCCGCTGTACGTCAAACTTGCCGATGTGTATGGCAAGTCGCAAAACCTCAAACTGAATTACCAGGCCAACGGCTCGAGCGAAGGCATCAAGCAGGTCAAGGCTAAGACCGTCGAGTTCGGTGCGACCGACATCGCGCCATCACAGGCCGATCTCAAGGCTGGCAAGATGATTTGTTTCCCGAGCGCCGTCTCGGGCGTGGTTCCTGTCGTCAATCTGCCAGGTCTCAAGCGCGGTGAAGTGCAACTGACCGGCGAACTGTTGGCCGATATCTTTTCACGCAAGATTACCAAATGGAACGACCCGAAGCTGACGGCCGCCAATCCGGGCGTGGCATTGCCGGACCTGGGCATCAGCGTCATCGCGCGCCAGGATGGTTCCGGTACGACCTATAACTTCAGTGATTACCTGAGCAAAGTCAGCCCGGCCTGGAAGCAAGCCTACGGCCGCAACTTTACGGTCGCCTGGGCGAACGGCGTTACGCAGGTCAACGGCAGCACCGGCGCCGTCAGCGCGCTCAAGCAGACGCCGGGTGCGATTGCCTACGTTGATTATCAATACGTGGTGCAAGACAAACTGGCGTTTACGCGCCTGAAAAACCATGACGGCAAGGTCGTCGCGCCGGGCGCGGAAGGTTTCACGGCCGCGCTGCAAAACAGCCCGTGGGTTACCCAAGCCAAATACGAAGAAATGCTGACCGACCGCGTCGGCCCGAGCACCTGGCCGATCACGTCGGGCACTTTCATTGTTGCCTCGCAAGCGAGCAGCAACCCGGAAAAGACCATCGCCACGCTGAAATTCTTCGCCTGGGGTTTTGCGCACGGTGACGCGATTGTCGGCAACGCCAACTTCGTGCGCCTGCCCGACAGCATGCAGGGTCGCATTTTCGGCGACCTGACCACGATCACCGACGCCAGCGGCGCGCCGCTCAAGTGGTCGCTGTCCGAGGCGCTTAATTTGCGTTAATCCAGCGCTTGGGGCACGAGATTACTGTGGGCCGCCACATGGGGTAAATTGGATGCACAGTCCGTGGCGCCTGATCTCACCAGGCGGAAGTGTCGGCAGCGTCGGGATGGAAATCCATAACACAATTCTGGAAGGCCTCATTGACAAGGTTAGCGTAAGGATGCAATGCAAATAATATCTCGACTCCCGACCTTGGCCGCTCTTGGCGGCTTGCTGACCTGCTCGCTGGTCTTTGGGGCAGGGTTTAATGCAAAGAACGTCAAGCCTTCCGGATTAACTGTAGCGCAGGCCGAACAGGTCTTGCGTGTGGTGCTCAAACACGAACGCTACAAAACGTACGATCGGCGTTTGTGGATTGACGGCCCCTGGTTAACGGAGGGGATGCCGTCCATTCCCGGTTACCACAGCTTTGGTGTTGTGTATATCGTCAATACGCAAGGGCATTATTCAATCAACATTTTCACTGGCGATGTCTGGCAAACCGAGAGCTGCGAACGCTACTCCTTTCCGGCGCTCATGGCAATTCAAGAACGCATTGCCCTTAAGACTGGCAAGAAACTCGCCAGCGACGATGACGCACGCAGTGACGTGGGTTGTCCTTAGACGCTTTTCCTGTCAATAGTGCAAACAGCGATATTTTTTTGCATGAACACACTCAACGGGTCATTCGTATAATCGGCAAACGGCCCGCAGCGCTGATACCCGGCAGCGGCATACAGGGCCAGTGCCTCCGGCTGGTACGGTCCCGTTTCGAGCATGAGCAATTGACAGTTGGCGTCGATTGCCCGTGCTTCTAGCAGAGCCAGGAGCATTTTGGCAACGCCGCGGCCGCGCCCGAGCGGGTTAACGTACAGGCGTTTGATTTCACCGAACCCGGAGCAGAAAACCAGCGCGCAACAGCCGATTGCGCCGCCCATTCCATCCCTGGCAACGGCAAACAAGACATTCGGCTGCCTTAGCGACGCCAGATCCAGCGCATGCCGGCTCTCTGGCGGATACAGGCTGTCCTGGTACGCGTCGAGCTCGGCAATGAGGGCGATCACGTCAGGCTGATCCGGCGTTTCGAAGGTGATTGTCATGGGTGAAGAAGAGTGCATTTCGTATCCTTGTTTTTGCCAGGCGGTGCGGGGACGGTCAATCGGCATGCTGGTTATTGCGGGAAGCGCGGGGGCTTACCCTGCTTCGTTTCTCCTGATGGGTTTGGATGAGGGGATCGACAGGGCGACCAAGTAACGCGCCGCCGATGAGGCCGGATTGAAATAGACGAACGATTGATCCGCCTGCATGGCAAGACAATCGCCCGCCTCCAGGCGCCAGCGGCGGTCATCGACGCTGATTTCCATGACGCCGTCGATCATCCAGATCTGCTGATCCATGCCGGAGCGGCGCACGGCGGCATCGTAGATAACACGCTGGCCCGGCGGGAAAGTGACTTCGACAAGCTGAATCGAGGATGGCGCGGCTGGAGAGAGCGTACGGCGCAGATATCCCGACGCCGGATCGGTCCACACGCGCTGCTCAGGCGCACGCGACAGGGGCCTGGGCGCAGCGGTTTGCGCATCGCGCTCGTCGAACAGCAAGAACCATCGCGCCAGGCGCCCCGGCCAGTTTGTCGAGCACGGTCGCCGATGCGCTGCGCTGGCCTTTTCTTTACCAAATTGAGCATTATGACGCTCGCAATCCTAAATCTAATATATGATGATGCAATAAAGTTAATTTTATTGGGGAGTCAAAATGCATAAAGCATGCAATGTTGATTATGCTGTGCTGTTCGTCGCCACACATCTGAAGGATGCGAAAATTGTTGCTGACAGGCTCCATATCCCGACCGAAAACCTTCTTGGCCTCGCCGCGCATGAGTGTGAGCACGGGAGAAATCGGTTCGCAAAGGACGGCAACGGATTTTTCTCGATGCGTGCGCCAGCGGAATTCCAAACCGGTTCGCTAACGGCGTTGAAAGATCCGAAGGTGAAAGTGGCTACCTTCGGAAGCTTCAGGATGGCGGCGGAGTCGTTCGCAAAGAAGTATGGACCGGGAGTATACGGCATAAGAGACGCTGGCGAGTTCAGCAAAAAACTCATTCAACTCCGTTTTAATTCGGGCAATTCGAGAGATGGAGGAATGGATGGCTGGGCAAGAAAGGTGGAATTAGCGATCGATATGGTGAGAGTGAGGATGCAATGCGGTTCCTGAGCTCGTTACTGATGTCCGTAGTTGCCGCCGGGTTTTTGGCTATGTCTCCGGCATTTGCGCAATCTCTCCTTGCAAAGGACGTTAAACCGTCCGGCTTGACGCTTACGCAGTCGAAGCAGGTCCTGCGCGTGGTGATGAAACACGAGCGATATAAGGTAGCATCTCCAAAACTTTGGATTGACGGTCCTTGGCTTACCGATGGGAAGCCAGTAGTTTCCGGATACTACCATTTCGGCGTGATATACGTGACCAATACGCAGGGCCACTACGCAGTCAATACCTCCACCGGTGATGTCTGGGATGTCGAAGCTTGTGAACGTTACGCATTTCCAGCATTGTTGGAAATTCAAAAGCGCATTTCCTTAAAAACTGGCAAGGAACTTGCAAGCGACGACGATGCACGCAGTCAATTAGGCTGCCCCTAATCTTGCCGACATTTCAATAAAGCGCTTTTTAAGCGCGGAAACGTTGTTAAACCGTCGTCACGCAGCGTAAGAACTGGCCGCGTTCGATCAGCGATATGTTGGAGCGGCTGACACCGATCACCGACGCCAACGCCTCCAATGACAATTTGTGGGCGACGCGGAGCGCGATAATTTGATTGATATCCATATCGACACTATGCTGGAAGATTTCATCCTGTGTACTCCCATATATTGCCGAGGTAGGGCGCTATCGACGGTCCAGCAGTGATAAGATGGCATCTTTAGCTATTTATCACCAAGGCTTGCGATGGCAAATCTGTGCAGTATTCAAAACGCCGTCCTATTCGTTTCACAGCACCATGAAGAGGCTGGCAAACTTGCTGTGAAACGCCAAATGCCGACAGAAAATATACTTCTAGAAGAGTCCACTCAGATTGTCAAAATCAGGTTGACGCTTTGCACTTGACCGGGCTCCGTCAGCGCCATGCGCTGTTGACGTTGCTGTCCATCGCGCTGATCTCGACCGCATCCCATGCCACATCCACTGACATCGACCCGGCCCGGACGGCGGTCCAGGGCACGTCGACTGCACCGGAAACTGACCTGTGGGCGCCGTTTCTCGCCGTCGCGGCAGGAAACTATGTCGCACAGTGCGAGTCGATGAGTATTCCGCCTGAACCGGTAGCGAAGGAAAATGGACCGCTGCTCATCGCTTCGGACGGCTCGCTGCGCGCCGGCAGCATCACCGGCAACATCAGACCTGCCAATGTCGTCTCGGTGAGCCGTTCGCGGGAAATGAACGGCGAGCCCCGCATGTCGCTGAGCGTATCTTCCGCCACAGTCTCGTTGGGCATGGTTGAGCAGGAAGACGGCACCAAGCAAGCCGCGTTCGGAACCAGGCCCAATAGTTTCGAATGCCGGCTTGCCGAGAAGGTTCCGCCGAGCACCAGGACCATTTATTCCCAGCTGGCCGGCTATTTCGATGCAGAGGGCAAGCTGACATGCCGGCACACCAGGACGCGCAAAGTCACCAGGGCTGACTACCGGATGGACAACGGCGTCTTCACGATCGGGACAACACGTTTTGATTTGAACACCCTGAAAAGCGAAACCCTCATCATGTGGCCCGGAGAGCGTTTTGTTTATATCGGGCAAACCGACGATGCCAGCAGCTTTCACCTTGACCTTGATGCCGATGGCAAAACCAAGGTTCTCGAGATGAGGAAGATGGGCGGAAACCTGATCAAATGCACCCCCTTGCCGTAATCGCCCGATGCGCCAGCCTGATCGTAGTCAGCCGTTCGCAGCAGGAGCGAGCGCCGGGCGACGAGCAGCATCGGAATACAAGCACGCCACCGCAACAGTGCTGATCAGAACCAGCGTCACCAGCGAGGCTTCGACACCAAAGGCGCCGCCGGTCAGAAAGCTATTGCCCGCCAGCTCGCCGCGCAGCAGTCCGCTGCCAGCGGCGTGACCGGACACGGTCGACGAAAACACCTGGCTGACGCAATAATTCCACGCCACATGGGTGCCGATGCAGACCCACAGGCGGCGCGTCTTCATGTACAGCGTGGCCTGCATGACGGCATACGCGGCAATCACCGCAATCGCCAGCACCGACACGCCGTCATTGGGCAGGTGAGCCAGGCTGAACACCAGCGCCGAGATCACGATGGCGGCCTTGCTGCCCAGCGAACGCTCGGTCACGCCGAAGATGATGCCCCGAAATACCATCTCTTCGGCCATGCCGACCAGCACCAACTCGGCCAGCGGCACCAGCATCGGCATCAGGCCGGGCGAATTGACGCCGCCGACGCGGTACACGCCCAGCGCCGCCAGCGTGGCAAACACGAGGGCGACCAGGCCGGCGCCGATCAGCAGGCCGATGCCGAGTTCCTTCGCCATGCCGGGCAGCGCCAGTTCGCCGGGCTGGCGCTGTTCGATGCGGCGCACATAGAAGCGGTAGCCGAACCACACCAGCACGCCCGCCAGCAACTGCGGCCACACAATGCGGTACGGCTTATCGACCAGTTTGGAGGCGACGATCATTATTACGGGGACCGCGGCAAAGGTCAGTACGATACCCAGCACGATGCGGATCAGGGGATGCGCCATCAGGCGCGCCGCCAGGCTTGGTTTGTCGGTCGCCATGCTCAGGGAATGTTCCATCATCGCTTTCGTCAGGTGGGTGAACGTGTGTTTTTGCTGGCTTCCTCAATCCGCGCGCCGAAGGAGCGCTGCCCGAGCACGGCGATGGCTTGCGCCAGGCAGTCCGACAAGGGAAAGTCGAGTTCCGCATCGAGGCTGTCGGCGGCGCGCCTGGTCGCCTGCCAGCACGCCTGCAGGCGCGGCAGCAGTTGCTGGCCCTGCGGGCTCAGGCGCACCACGCGTTGCCGCCCATCTTCGCCACCGGCAACGACCAGCAGGATGCCTTCCTTCTTCATCAGCGCCACTGTCTGCGTCGCCGCCGGCTGCGTGATGCCGGCCAGTTCGGCCAGTTCGCCGATGGTCGCGCTGGGCTGCTGCGCCAGGACCCGCATCACGGGCGTGTAGCGCGGCCGGTAATCGAGGCCCGCGTCCACATACGCTTGCAGGACGGCGCCATCGAGCAGTTCGATCAGGTGTCGCAATTGCGTTCCGAGTCCTTGTTTCATGTGCTTATCTTAGCAGTAATTATATAAGCGCTTATATATATTTTCGCCTTGTTGTTTTGCAAGGCAAATGCAGGCAGTCAAGCGTTAGGGTTGGGCGAAGGTGCGGTCCATCGTCTCGAGATCGTACTCGAGCAGCCAGGCGTAGTGCGTGCAGTACAGCTGCCGCAGCGCCTCGTGGTTGGTGCCGACCACGTCCATTCCCCGGTCGTCGTAGGGATGGACCATGAGCCCCGAGGCCGGGTTGATCAGGTAGACCCGGCAATGCGGGTTGGGCCGCAACTCCCCGAAGTCGGTGGCAAATGCGCACCACAGCAGGCTCGCGAGGCTCGACTTGGGCAGTTCGAACAGCGCATTGACGCACCAGCTCTCATCGTCGTCCGGATCCGGGCGCGGGACCGGTTCGGCCCAGATTTCGCGCGCATGCGGAATGGCGATGCCGGCCATGGCGAGCTGCTTGAGCGTGAAGCGCATGTCGAACCGGTTCGGCGTCGCGTAGTTTTGCAGGTGTACGAGGATGGTGTCGGCGTCGGCGAATACATCTTCACAGACGATGCCGCCCTTGCGCACAGCCACCAGGACGCGGGCAAAATGCTCCCCTTCGGCCATGCGAAAACGCAGGCCGCCGGGAAGTTTGTAAAACAAGGCGTGACGATACGGCTGGCCGTCCGCGAGTGTGTTGACGTACTGTTTGAGGGGCATGCCTGGCAAGTGCGTGCGAAAGCGTATCGTGACCGGCATGATAGATGCGCTCAGCCCCGTTCCGCGCCGCACACCGCCCGCAGGTGCCCGCGCAGCCAGCGGTGGGCCGGATCGGCGTCGAGCCGGGGATGCCACAGCATCGACACGGTAAAGCCGGGCATCGGAAAGGGCAGGGCGACACTGTGCATGCCATCGCGCAGCAGGCCGGTATGGCGTTCCGGGACGGTGGCGATCAGGTCGCTTTCGCGGGCCAGCGCCAGCGCGGGCGCGAAGCCGGCCACCGTGGCCACGATCGCGCGTTCCAGGCCCAGCGCGAGCAAGGCGTCATCGAGCGGGCCTTTCCCGCCGCCCTGGCGCGCTACGCCGATGTGCTCCCCGCCTGCATAGCTGGCGGGCGTGATGGCGCCCGCGGCCAGCGCGTGGCCGGCGCGCATGACGGCCACGAAACGGTCGCGGAACAGGGCTTGCGTGCGCACTTCCGGGCCGGTCGACTTGCCGATGACGCCGGTTTCCAGGTCGACGCTGCCGTCGCGCAGGCCCGTGCTGTCCTTGTCGGGCTTGGGCACGAAACGCAGGTACACGCCGGGCGCTTCGGCGCGCACGCGCTTGATGAGTTGTGCGCCGAAATTTTCCACAAACCCTTCCCTGGTGCGGATGGTGAATGTGCGCGCAAGCTGCGCCAGGTCGAGCTTGTCGACAGGACGCAGTACGGCCACGCCGTCATGTACCAGATCGCTGACCTGCTGGCGCAGGGCGATGGCGCGTGGCGTGTGTACTAGCGCGCGCCCGGCGCGCACCAGCAAGGGGTCGCCGGTGGCTTGGCGCAGGCGCGCCAGCGCGCGGCTCATGGCCGAGGGGCTCAGGCGCAAACGGCGGGCGGCGCCGGCCACGCTGCCTTCGGCCAGCAGCGCGTCGAGGGTAATCAAGAGGTTCAGGTCGGGCAGGGACATGCGCTTACGATAGCGCAGTTCGGCCCTGGTGTGGCGTCCGGTGCAGCAATATAGTGCAAACGCTGCATCTTCCGCCATGCGTGGCGGCCGGTTAGACTGGGTTTGGGTGCCGGCCGTCGGCGCCTTTAACCGGGGATGATCGATATGGACAGGGACTTCTGGCATCGCAAGTGGGCAAGCAAGGAGATCGGTTTCCATGAGGGCGCCGCCAATCCGCTGATGCTGGCGCATCTCGGACGACTGGGGCTGGCGCCCGGCAGCCGGGTGTTCGTGCCCCTGTGCGGCAAGTCGCTGGACGTGCATTGGCTGCTCGCCCAAGGCTATCGCGTGGCAGGCGTCGAGCTGAGCCAGCTTGCCGTCGACCAGCTGTTTGCCGACCTGGGCGTCACGCCGGAGGTCAGCGTTGCTGCGCAGCTGCTGCACTATCGCGCGCCGGGCATCGATATCTTCGTGGGCGACCTGTTTGCGCTGTCGGCCAGCATGCTCGGCGCGGTCGACGCGGTCTACGACCGGGCGGCGCTGGTCGCGCTGCCGGAAGCGATGCGCGCACGGTATGCGGCCCACGTCGGCGCACTGGCGGCGCGGGCGCCGCAACTGCTGATCTGCTACCAGTACGAGCAGGCGCTCATGGCCGGGCCGCCGTTTTCGGTCGGCGACGATGAAGTGCGGCAGCGCTACGGGCACGCGTATGCGCTCACGCTGCTGGGCAAGACCGAGGTGGCGGGCGGCTTCAAAGGCCGCTTCGCGGCGCGCGAAGCGGTATGGCTGCTCACGTGAAGCGGCCGCGCGCGCTGGCGGGGGCGCTGGCGCTGTCGATGCTGCTCTCGTCGCTCGGCACCAGCATCGCCAACGTCGGCTTGCCGGCGCTGGCGCAGGCGTTCGGCGTGCGCTTCGGGCAGGTGCAGTGGATCGTGCTGGCGTACCTGCTGGCCATTACCACGCTGATCGTCGGGGTCGGCCGGCTCGGCGACCTGACCGGACGGCGCCGGCTGCTGTTGGCCGGCATTGCGCTGTTCACGGCGGCGTCGATCCTGTGCGGGCTGGCGCCGACGCTGCCGTGCTTGATCGCCGCGCGCGCGTTGCAGGGCCTCGGCGCGGCGGCGATGATGGGGCTGACCATGAGCTTTGCCGCCGGCGCCGCGTCGAAAGGGGGCAGCGGCAGCGTCATGGGCCTGCTGGGAACCATGTCCGCCGTCGGCACCGCCCTCGGGCCGACCCTGGGCGGGGTACTGATCGGCGCGGCCGGCTGGCGCGCCTTGTTCTTCATCACCGCGCCGCTCGGGATCGCGACGTGGCTGCTGGCGTACCGGGGCTTGCCGGCCGATGTGGCGCGCCTGGACGGCGAGCGGACCGGTTTTGACGCCATCGGCACGCTGTTGCTGGCGCTGACACTGGGCGCGTATGCGCTGGCCATGACGGTCGGCGGCGGCTTCGGCGCGCCGAACCTGGCCTTGTTGCTGGCCGCGGCCGTGGGGGCTTGCCTGTTCGTGCGGGCCGGCGCGAGTGCGGCGTCGCCGCTGATCCCGCTGGCGCTGCTGCGCGACCGGCTGCTCGGCGCGCGCCTGGGCACCACGGCGCTGGTGGCAACCGTGATGATGGCGACCCTGGTGGTGGGGCCGTTTTATCTGACGCGCGCACTCGGGCTGGCGCCGGCCGGCGTCGGCCTGGTGCTGTCGGCGGGGCCGCTGGTGGCCGCCTTGTCGGGCGTGCCGGCCGGGCGCCTGGTCGAGCGCGCCGGCACGGCAGGCGTGGCCATCGCCGGCCTGGCGCTGATGCTGGGCGCGAGCGTGCCGCTGGCACTGCTGCCTGTTTCGAGCGGCGTGCCGGGCTATGTTGCGCCGCTGGTGGTGCTGACGATCGGCTATGCGCTGTTCCAGGCGGCGAACAATACGGCGCTGATGGACACGGCGGGCGCCAAGCAGCGCGGGGTGGTCGCGAGCATGCTGAACCTGGCGCGCAACCTGGGGCTGGTCACCGGCGCGTCGCTGATGGTGGCCGTGTTCGCGTTCGGCGCCGGGACGGCCACGGTTGCGGCGCCGTTCGCGGCGGTGGCGGCGGGCATGCACAGGACGTTCGCGCTCGCTTGCGCCTTGCTGGCGGCGGCGCTGGCGATCGCCTGGCGTGCGGAGTGGGCGCAAGCGGGCAGGGCGCAAGCGGAGAGGGAGCAACAACAGCAAACATAAAATTTCTGCTATGTTGTCGGGCCGGATGTCCCCACGAGGGACGTCACCAGACCCGCTTTCAAGGAGTGAGCTATGAACGACCTGTCGACCTTCCCGATTACCAAAAAATGGCCTGCCGCCCATCCCGAGCGCATCCAGCTGTATTCGCTGCCGACGCCGAATGGCGTGAAGGTATCGATCATGCTCGAAGAAACCGCGCTGGCCTACGAGCCGCACCTGGTGCGCTTCGATCACAACGATCAGCTCACGCCCGAATTCATGTCGCTCAACCCGAACAACAAGATCCCGGCGATCATCGATCCGAATGGCCCGGACGGCAAACCACTGGCGCTGTTCGAATCGGGCGCGATCCTGATCTACCTGGCCGAGAAAACCGGCCAGTTCCTGCCGCTTGACGCGGCTGGACGTTACGAGACCATCCAGTGGGTGATGTTCCAGATGGGCGGCATCGGCCCGATGTTCGGCCAGCTCGGTTTCTTCCACAAATTCGCCGGCAAGGACTATGAGGACAAGCGCCCGCACGACCGCTATGTGGCCGAATCGAAGCGCCTGCTCGGCGTGCTCAACGAACGGTTGGCGCAGCGCACCTGGATCATGGGCGACACCTACACCATCGCCGATATCGCGATTCTGCCGTGGGTGCGCAACCTGATCGGTTTTTACGAAGCGGGCGACCTGGTCGGCATCGCCGATTTTCCGCATGTGACGCGCGCGGTGGAACACTTCGTGGCGCGGCCGGCGGTGGCGAAAGGGCTGGAGATCCCCAGTCGGGATGCGTCCGCCCGGTAGGGGGCTGAGGTGCAGTGGAACGTTTATGGAAAGTAGCGCCTTGATTGACGCGACATCTTTGTTGACAACTACCGTGAAGGTTGAACGTGCTTTCCATAATGTTCCGCTAAACCGCTGCCGCAACTGTCACTGACTGTTGAAAACAAGCGATCATTCATGCTGCTGCCGCAAGGTGCCGCGCAGTTGAAACCAGGCGGTTTCAAGCTCGAAGCGGGTACGCCGCTGGCCGATCGAAGGCCTGGGTGCTTGCGCAAAAAGCGGAGTTGAAGTTCAGGTACTGATTGCGGTGGTAAATGTCAGGCAATTGCCGAATGGGTCTTTAAGCGCCATGTCGCGGGTACCCCATGAGGTATCTTCCAACGTGGGACGCGCATACTTGAACTGTTTGGCGCTCAGCTCTGCATGGAGCTCATCGATCCCGTCAACTGCAATCCGCATCGCCGAACCGGGGCAGCAATCGCCGTGATGTTCGGACAGGTGAAGGATGCAGCCATCGCGCGAGACTTGCAGGTAGAGCGGCAGGCCTGGCCCGAAGCGGTGATCCCAGTCGACCTGGAATCCCAAAAAATCCACATAGAATTCTTTAGCTTTCGATTCATCGAAGATGCGCAGGATGGGAGTGGTGCCGTGGATTTTCATGGGTCGGTTCTTTTCGATTTGAATGGTTGTACGCTTTCATCCGGATTGGCTAAACCCACGGTTGTCGCGAATACTTACCACTGCGCGTCATGGCTATGAGTCAGGGAAGACAATGCCAGGTTCGTTCGGCGAAAAAGGCGGTGCCAGCGACGCCCGTTGCAACGATCGCTTACGTTGCGGTTTGCCGTCGATTGTACCCGACACAACATCGAGCGACCCACAGGCGCCGATCAAGGTCTACAATCGCCTGTAGGTATCGCGCGCCCGTGTGTACTACTTTGCCCTTCATGATGCGATCAAGCAGGGTGACGAAGTAAGCAGCGACGTCAAGGATCAGGCCCAGCTGGGATAGCTGGGCCTCGACGAACGCGAGTTGGCGTTCTCAGGATGCCCCCGGTGCGTCAGAATCAACACCCTGTTAGAAACTACTGGTTGCGCCAGGTTAACTGCCGGTATAACCTCCTTTCTGCACCTTCATTTTCTGTTCTCCATTTGCTCCAGATTCGCATCGCAAACGCAACCCCATCCTTGTTGCGATTAGCCCTTGAATAAAGTGGCCTTGGCACTTCTCATGGCCTGATCTGATCCGCGCCGGACTATTCCTAAAAATCGAATTGACACGGTTTCTGCCCATCGTACTCTGTCGTCCTGACATAGAGGGACGACCAAGACAGACTTGGCTGCGTAGCAAAAGACAATCCACCCGAATAGTTTTTAGTCAGGAAGCCAAGAATGAAAATGACAATCAAGGCACGCTTAAGCGGTGTCGTCGTCTTTCTCGCTCTATTGTCCATCGGCGTCGGGCTGTTGGGCCTGTACGGAATGAACAAGGCCAACGAAGGACTGAAGACCGTCTACGAGGATCGCACGGTGGCCCTGGAACAGGTCACGCGAATCGAGAGCCTGTTGTTGCGGAACCGGCTGGCGTTGGCGCAGGCGCTACTGGACCCGATTGCATCGAATATCAAGGCCAAGGCTGATCTCATCGAAAAGAATGCCGAAGAGATCAACAAGACCTGGGGCCAGTACATGGCGACGTATCTGACGCCGGAAGAGAGCGCGCTGGCGAAAAAATTTGCCGCAGACCGAAGCAAAATGGTCAAGGAAGGCTTGTTTCCCGCAATCGGCGCCTTGCGAGAAGGAAAAATCGAGGCTGCCAAGCAGTTGCAGGAACAATTCCAAACCTTGCTTCCCGCTGTCAAGGAAGGCATTGACGGGCTACGCATGCTTCAGGTCGACGTGGCAAAAAAGGAATATGAACAATCGGGCGCCCGTTATCGCGCATTGCGCAACGGCATGAATATTGCGATCGCATCAGGCATATTGTTAGCGGCCTTGGCAGGCTTTTTGCTAATACGTAACATCTATCGCGACATCGGCGGCGAACCCGACTACGCCGCTCGGATCGTGCGAGGTATCGCTGCCGGCGACTTGACCGTTGCGGTTGCCACAAGGAGTAACGACCATCACAGCCTGCTGAATGCGATGAAAGAAATGCAAGCAAAATTGGCGCAAACGATAGGCGAAGTCAGGCAATCGAGCGATACCATCGCCACCGCTTCATCCCAGATAGCCGCCGGCAACCTCGACCTGTCGTCGCGCACGGAACAACAGGCCAGCTCGCTGGAAGAGACTGCGTCGTCGATGGAAGAGCTCACCAGTACCGTGAAACAGAACGCCGACAATGCGCGCCAAGCCAATCAATTGGCTGTGTCCGCGTCCGAAGTTGCGTCAAAGGGCGGCGTGGTCGTCTCACAGGTGATCGACACCATGGAGGCAATTAACGCGTCGTCGAAAAGGATCGTCGATATCATCGGCGTGATTGACGGCATCGCATTTCAAACCAACATCCTGGCCCTGAACGCCGCTGTCGAGGCGGCCAGGGCCGGTGAACAGGGTCGAGGTTTCGCGGTCGTCGCCAGCGAAGTGCGCAACCTGGCGCAACGCTCGGCCGCCGCTGCCAAGGAAATCAAGACATTGATTGGAGACTCTGTCGAAAAAGTCGAGATTGGCGCCAGGCTGGTTGACCAGGCAGGATCGACCATGCACGCCATTGTCAGCAGCATTCAGAGCGTGACGGACATGATGGGTGCGATCACGGCAGCGAGCCGGGAGCAAACCTTAGGCATCGAGCAGATCAACCAAGCCATCTGTCAAATGGATGAGGTAACACAGCAAAATGCCGCGCTGGTCGAGCAGGCCGCCGCCGCCGCCAGTTCGCTGGAGGATCAAGCGAGCAATCTGGTACACGAGGTCAGTGTGTTCAAGATCTCAGAGGAGCATCGCGCTGAACGCGCGCCGATGCAGTCGGCAACGCATCAGTCCGCAGTCTTGGGCAACGTTCCTGCCGTTCCTGTTGCGGCAACGACCCGCACGGTGCGTGGTCCGGCGCCAACTGTGGGTCTTTTGAAACAAGCAGGAAATGCCGTGGTCGTCATCGACAACCAGGAAGCGTTCTGACAGCGGCCGCGGCTGCACGCCGTGGCAATCGTTGAACGCTCCCCCGTTGTGAGATGGCCTCTGTTGCGGGCGGCGATCAGGGGCCGGGCTGGCTTGACGCGGGCGGCGCAAGGTCGCGCTGGCGCGCCAGTTCCCGCTCCTGGCGCAGCTCGGTTTCGAGCACCGTCACTGTACGCATCAGCGCCTGCTTTTCCTGTGCAGCGGCGTGCGCCTGGCTGTCGGCTTGCGCCAGGCGCGACGCCACAATCTCCGACTCGCGCGCCCTGACTGCCAGGGCAATCCTGCTTTCATTTACTTGCGCCTGCATGGCGTCGTGCTGCGCCTGCAATTTATCGAGCTGGGCCGAGAGGCCCGAGGCCTGGAACGTCGCGCGCTCGGCCGCGCTGCGTTCACGGGCGGCGTCGCCCTGCGCCGCTTCGGCGGCTTGATGCAGGCGGGCATTTTCGCTACCCGCCTGACTGAGCTGGCCGGCAAACTGGGCGGCCTGGCCTTTGTGGTGGAGTAACTGCTGGCGCAAGGTCACCAGTTCGCGGTCGACCAGCGCGGCGCGCTGCTCGAAGCCCTGGCGCTCCTCGGCGCGCTGGGTGGCGCTGGCCTCGTGGTAATGGTCGAACTGGGCGCGCGCCTGGGTCAGCTGGGCGTTGAGCGCGGCCACTTCCGCAGCGCGGTCGGACAGGCGCTGCTGCAGGCCGGCCTGTTCGCTGCGGGCGCCGGCCAGGTCGACCGTCAACAGGTGATTGGCCTGGTGCATGTGCGCGATGGTGGTGTTGGCGCTGGCCAGCTCGCTGTCGAGTGTATTGACGCGCTGCTCAAGCGCGGCCTGTTGCAAGCGCGATTTTTCGAGTTCATCGGCCAGCTGGCGCAGCCCGGCGGCGTGGGCGAGCTTTTCGACGTCCAGATCCTGCTGAAAATCGGTCTTGATCGACTCATACACGCCTTTTACCGCCTGCAACAAGCCTGGCGGCACGCCGGGACCCGCGGGCGAGGGCGTTTGCTGATGCTCTTCCTTCCAGCGCTTGAGCATGGGAGCGATCGTGCTTTTGCTGCCGGTGCCGCCCAGCGCTTCCCGGACCGTATCCACCGTGGGGTTCTTGTTATCGGCGGCCAGACCGGCAGCGGCGGCTGCAACATGGGAATAGAGGATACCGGCACGTGCCATTTTGGAACTCCTGAATAAGATAACGTATTACGTGTTACGTAATATCATACAATATTACGATAAAATATTCTTGGAAAATTCGCTGGTATTGGTCGCGATAAGAGATGTTATCGTGACCTATCCGTCACCCCGCCGTGGTATGCTTTGTAATACCCGTTACAAAGCGCGTTTTGCCGCGTCTCGCCATGTCTGATGAATTCGCTCTCGTTCCAGCACTGTCCGCCAATGCCGTCACGCCGCCGCGTAACGCCGTTACGCCGTTCGATGCCGAACTGAGCGCGCAGCACCGCGCCTTCCTGGCCGCTGCCACCTCCGACAACACGCGCCGCGCCTACCGCTCGGCCATCAAGCACTTCCTCGCATGGGGCGGCGTCTTGCCGGCCGACGAGCCGGCCATGATTGGCTACCTGCTGGCGTTTGCCGCCTCGCTCAACCCGCGCACCCTGGCCTTGCGCCTGACTGCGCTGTCGCAGTGGCATGTACACCAGGGTTTTGCCGACCCGGCGTCCACGCCCACGGTGCGCAAGACCCTGGCCGGCATCGCGCGCACCAACGGCAAGCCCAAGAAGAAAGCCAAGGCGCTGCCGGTCGAAGACCTGGAACGCATCGTCGGCCAGCTCGCCAGCCTGGCAAGCTTGAAGGCCGCGCGCGACAACGCCCTGCTGCAAATCGGATTTTTCGGCGGCTTGCGCCGCAGCGAGCTGGTCGCCATTGAGGTAAGCCACCTCGGCTGGCAAAGCGAAGGCATCACGATTACCCTGCCGCGCTCGAAGACCGACCAGATGGGGGAGGGCATCGTCAAGGCGATTCCCTACGGCGACGGGGCCTGCTGCCCGGCCAGCGCGCTGCGCACCTGGCTGGCCGCCGCCGCCATCGTGAACGGCCCGGTATTTCGCCCGATCAGCCAATGGGGCGAGGTGTCCATGGCCGCCCTGCATGAAGGCAGCGTCAACACCATCCTCGAACAATGCGCGCGCCTTGCCGGCCTCGACTACGTGCCCGACCTGTCCAGCCACAGCCTGCGGCGCGGCATGGCCACCAGCGCGCACCGCGCCGGCGCCAATTTCCGCGACATCAAACGGCAGGGCGGCTGGCGCCACGATGGCACGGTGCAGGGCTATATCGAAGAAGCCGGCCGTTTCGAAGACAATGCCGCCGGGACCTTGCTGCGCGCCAGGCCGCGCAAGTAAGACCTGGCGCCAGGGCGCCGCCGGCGCGCTGTGCATAAACCGGGAAAATCTTGAACTGGTCGATTCGACAGTATTGCCGGGCTCGTTTGGCGGGGGTACCATGAATGAGCTGTCGCTCAGTACATACACCACGCACAGGGGGGTACTCGATCATGGTTCGCCGCTTACGCAAACACTGGCTGCTTGGCATCGTACTCATGCTGATACTGGTGCTGGTCCTGCCGCCGCTCATCGTGGCCTTGTTCCACCACCAGCAAAAGTCCGATGCCGACCCCGGGCGCGGCGCGGCGCTCGTCACCGGCGACCTGTTCGGCGACAGCTTCACCAAGGTGGCCTATCTCGACCAGAACTGGAAGCCCGAGGACAGCCTGTGGTTCTACACCACCACGCAAGGCTCGAACCTGCTGCCGTACGACTTTTTCATGGCGCTCGAACAGCCGGGGACCACGGGCCTGTTCCGCTCCAGCGAGCACATGAATCGCTTCCGCTACCTCCCGCAACGCGCCACGCCATCCAATCCCGACGCCTTGCCGGTCGGCTTCGTCAAGGACGGCTATCTGAACAAGGACTACGTGGGCCTGACCTGCGCCGCCTGCCACACGGCGCAGATCAATTACCGCGGCCAGGCAATGCGCATCGACGGCGGACCCGGCGGCGCCGACATGGTCGGCTTCCTCCAGGCCCTGACCGCGTCGATGAAGGCGGTGCGCGACCAGCCGGCCGTGCAGCAGCGCTTCGTCAAGGAGGTGCTGGCGCGCGGCGCCTACGCCAGCGCCGCCGACGTCATCAACGACATCGGCGTGTATACCCTGCGCCTGCAAAGCTACAACCTCATCAACAATAGCCCGACCGCGTATGGCTACGCGCGCCTGGACGCGTTCGGCCGCATCTACAACCGGACCCTGGAACACCTGCTCAACCGCTACCAGCTCGAAGCCGTGCTGCGCAACAAATACAGCCCGGCCCGGATCGCCGAGGCGCTGGCCGGGGTAGGCGAGACCCTGACGTCGGTCCAGCGCGACCAGGTCATCGCGCGCCTGGCCACCACCCAAGACGACATCGACTGGCTGCGGGCCGAGTTCTTCATCGACGCCGACGCCCCCGTCAGCTACCCCTTCTTGTGGGACGTGCCCCAGCACGACGTGGTGCAGTGGAACGGCCTGGGCAACAACGCCGGCCTCGGTCCGCTGGGCCGCAACGCCGGCGAAGTGATCGGCGTCTTCGGCACCCTCGACTGGCATGAAAAGGACACGTTTTCCCTCGCCTCCCTGCTCTCTGGCAAAGGGCTGATGCAAAAGGCGATCCAGTTCGACTCCTCCGTCAACATCGAAAACCTGCGCCTGATCGAAAGCCATCTCGCGTCGCTGCAATCGCCGCAGTGGCCGCGCGAGGTGTTCGGCGCCGCCTCGATCGACCAGGCCCGGGTATTGCGCGGCGAGCGCCTGTTCAACCAGCACTGCGCCAGCTGCCACGCCAGCATCGATCGCCGCTCGCCGGCGCGCCGTATCGTCGCCCACATGTCCGGGCTCGACGAAGTGGGCACCGATGCCACCATGGCCGACAACAGCGTCCGCTACCTCGGCTACTCCGGCATCTTGCGCAACGAATACGTGGGCGCGAACGTGGGCAATATCCTGCTCGACAAAAAAGCCCCGATCGCTGCGCTGCTGACCAAGGCCACCATGAGCGTGCTCGAGACACGCGACCCCGACAAGTCTTTCGTGCAGCGCTGGGCCGAATGGCTGAACAATATGCTCAAGGCCTATTCCGGCAACGAGATCAAGCCGTCCAACAAGCAGGGCAACTACACCATCGACACCACCATCGACCCGTATGCGTCATTACGCGCCTACAAGGGGCGCGCGCTGAACGGCATCTGGGCCACGTCCCCGTACCTGCACAACGGCTCGGTGCCGACCTTGTACGACCTGCTGCTGCCGGCGCAATGCCCGGCCGGCGACAAGGCGGCCGAATGCCGGCCGGCCAGGTTTCGCACCGGCTCGCGCGAATTCGATCCGGTCAAGGTGGGATTGCGCAGCGACGGCTACGACGGCTTCCTGTTCGACACCGCGCTCCCCGGCAACAGCAACGCCGGCCACGAATACGGCACCGTGGTGCGCGGCAACGGAGCGCAAACGCTGCAGCCGCTCAATAAAGACGAGCGCCTCGACCTGCTCGATTACCTCAAGGCGCAGTAAGCCCGGCAGCGCCCCTTGCCTTTTTTGCCAGCGCCTCCTGTGTTATGCCATGCGAGCCCCTATAATGAAGGCTCGTGTAGTCATTAAAACAGGAGAGTTAAAGATGGCAATTAGTCTGACCAAGGGTGGCAACGTCAACCTGAGCAAGGAAGCGCCCGGCCTGACGAAAATGGTAATCGGTCTGGGCTGGGATGCCCGCTCGACCAGCGGTGTCGAGTTCGACCTCGACGGCACCGTCTTCATGTTGAAATCCGACGGCAAAGTCCGCTCCGATACCGACATGATCTTTTATAACAACCTCAAATCGGTCGATGGCAGCGTGGTGCACTCGGGCGACAACCGCACCGGCGACGGCGATGGCGACGACGAGAGCCTCACTGTCGACCTGAGCCGCGTACCGGCCGATGTCGAAAAGATTTCGGTGTGCGTCACCATCCACGATGCACCGGCGCGCAAGCAAAACTTCGGCATGGTGTCGAACGCGTTCATCCGCTGCGTCAATGCCGCGAACAATCATGAAATCGCGCGTTTCGACCTGTCCGAAGATGGCTCGACCGAAGCGGCCATGATTTTTGGCGAAATCTACCGTCATTCCGGCGACTGGAAATTCCGCGCGGTCGGCCAGGGCTTCAACGGCGGCCTCGGTCCCCTGGCGGCCTCGTTCGGCGTCAACGTGTAAAGACGTCGCTTGCGGTGCTGCGCCCCGCAAGCGACCGCACCCGCCAGCGCCGCGCCGGCGGATGGCGGGTTCGAAAGCGCTTCAAGAGATGATTGGCATGGTAAAAGCGCGATGAGATTGTCCACCTTAAGCCGGCTGCGGGTATTCTTGCTTGCTGCCGGCGTGTCTTTTTGTTTGCCGGGTCTTGCCCAATCGCTTCATCCGGACGATATCCAGGCCTCCGGCTTGACGGTGGATCAGGCCAGGCAGGTTCTCGTTGTGGTGTTGAACCACGAAAAATTCAAGATGGCGGACCCCGGCATGTGGATCGACGGCCCGTGGCGTGGGGACGAAGAAGGTACGCTGTACCGTCCGGGATATGCCGACTTCGGTTTGGTCTACAGTAACCGCAAAGCGGGCACATCGAATGTGCTGGGGCATTTCGCCGTTAACGTCTCCACCGGGGACGTGTGGAATACGGTACGCTGCAAACGCTACACTTTCGCAGGCTTGTCGAAAATCCAAACCATCATTTCCGCTCGGACTGGCAAGCAACGCGCCAGCGCGAAGGTGGCGTTCAACGAGCTTGGGTGTTTCTGAGCACCGACTGACGCCGTCACTTGATCAAACTAACAGGTCCTCCATGAAAGCTGTCGCGCTTATCGTCGTGTCATTGTTGTTGGTGTCCTGCGCCATGCCCGACGCCCACCGACCGCCGCCAATCCCCGAAGTCAAGGCGGCCTATACCGACAAGGAAGTCAAGTACCCGGTCCTGTACGGCACCTCGCGCATGCCCAACAGTGCCAAAACGGCCTACCTGGACGAGCGCGCCGCGCGGGTGCATTACGGCCGGGTGATCGTCACCATCCCGAAGGGGCGCTTGACTGGCTCCCTCGGTGAGCAAGGTGTGTTCTCCACGCGCGATACACGCCTGGCCATTGCCGACGGCAATATCGAATTTCACAGCCAGGACAGTTTCATGGCGCTCGCCAAAAGCCAGTTGGGCGCGGCCGGCAATCCCGAAAGCGCCTACCTGCTGGTTTTCATCCACGGCTATAACAATTCGTTCGAAGACGCCGCGCTCAGGGCCGCGCAACTCGGTTTCGACCTGCATGTCCCGCCGAATAACATGATGTTTTTCTCGTGGGCCGCCAACAAGAACTATCGTAAATACACGCACGATGAAGCCACTGCGGACGCGAGCGAGATTCACCTCGAAGCGTTTTTGAAAACGGTGCGCGCCAGCGCCGGCGGGAGAAAAATCCATATTATTGCGCACAGCATGGGCAATCGCCCGCTGCTGCGCGTCATCTCGCGCATGCAGGTCCTTCCCGGCGAAAAGAAACCGTTCGGCCAGATCATCCTCGCCGCACCGGACGTCGATCGCGACGTCTTTATGCACTACGGCCAGAACTACCTGAACGTCGCCGAGCGCACCACGGTGTATCTGTCACCGTTCGACTTTGCGCTGCAATTGTCCCAGGACGTGCATTTTTACCCGCGCGTCGGATGCGGCGACAAGCCGCAGGCGGAAATCAAGGATATCGAGAACGTGGTGTCCTTCATTCCCGAGGATTTTCCGTCGCATACCTATGTCGCATCAACCTTGCCGCTGCTGAACGACGTAAAGAACCTGTTCGTCAACGGAAAACCGGCGCGCCAGGGCGCTGCGTGGAAAGCCCATCCGGCCTACTGGACGGTTGGCCAGACGCGAGCGCTCGTGCGGAGCAGTTGCAGCGCGCTGCCGGGCTGAGGTCGACCTGATCGGCGACCGGACAGCCTACTCGAAAGAGAAGGCAATTTCGAATCCTTTCGGCGCCTCATTGTCGAGCAAAGGGAAGGCGAAAATGGGACGTACTTATGCGTGACAGGCTGCGCGAAGGCGTGCGCCTAGGCCAGCACGACCTCGACGCCTTTTTCGATCAGGGTATCGACCACGTGCTGGTCGGCGCCACGGTCGGTGATGAGCATGTCGATCTCGTCGACGCGCGCGATCACCGACAGCGTGCGGCGCATCAGTTTTGACGAATCGGCCACCGCCACCACGTGGCGCGACACCTTCATCATCTTCGCATTGAGCTGCGCTTCAAGCAGATATGGCGTCATCAGGCCGATCTCGGGATCGAGGCAGTCGACGCCGAGGAACAGGCGGTCCGCCTGCAAGTGCCCGAGCGCGGCTTCGGCCTGGGGGCCGGACAGCGAATACGAGCGCGAACGCAGCTGGCCGCCCAGCATGATCAGGTTTACGTGCTGCACATTGGCCAGAAGGACCGCGATATTGAGCGCATTGGTGATCACGTTGATGGCGCTGAGCTTCATGCCGCGAATGAGCTTGGCGATTTCGGCCGTGGTGCTGCCCGAATCGAGGATGATGGTGTCGCCATCGGCGATCAGGCGCGCGGCGGCGGCGGCGATGCGCTTCTTCTCGGCGTAGTGCTGGTTTTCCTTGACGCTGATCGGCAGCTCGTCGCCATCGCGCTGCAGCAGCGCGCCGCCGTGGGTGCGCACCAGGGCGCCGACGTCTTCCAGCGCCTTGAGGTCGCTGCGGATGGTGACGACCGAAATACCGAAGCGGGCCGACAATTCCTCGACCGTGACCTGCTCCTGCGCTTCGACCAGTTCCACGATCTGGCGGCGCCGTCCGGCGAGCAGGCGGCCCTTGTCGGCGCCTGGGTTTCGTTCCGGTTTTCGTTCCGGCGCTGCGCCGATGCCGGGCTGCTTGGGTCAGCAATGCTGCCAGAACTTCTCGTTCCATGGACGGAAGTCCATTTCACTGGTCCACGCGGTGCGCGGCTGGCGGTGCAGGCCGAATACCGCGTCGGCCAGGTGGCGTGGCTCGGCTTGGGTGTAGCCGGCCTCGAACACGTCCGAATCCTTGACGTCCGCATCGATCACCACGTGCGCCACGTGAATCCCCGACGGCCATACCTCGCGCGCCAGCACCTGCGCCAGCGCGCGCAGGCCAAATTTGCCGACTGCCAGGTTGAGGTGCTCTTCGCGCCCGATCAGCGACGAAGTCGACCCGGTGAGGATGATGCTGCCGCGCCCCAGCGGCACCATCATCCGGGCCGCCGCCCGCGCCACGATAAAGCCGCCCAGGCAGTTCTGGCGCCAGCTTTCTTCGAACGCCGGCACTTCGGTACCCATCACCGTGCCCGGGCAAAAACCCTGCACCGCGTAGACCACCAGGTGCGGCGCGCCCAGTTCCGCCGTCACCGTGGCCAGCAAAGCGGCCACCGAGCGTTCGTCGGTGGCGTCGCAGCCGTAGGCGTTGACCTGCCCGCCAGCGGCGCTCAGTTCATCGACCAGGTCGTCGAGCCGCTCGGCGTTGCGCGAGGCCAGCGCCACGCGCATGCCCGATGCGGCGAAGCGGCGCGCCAGTTCGAAACCATACCCGGGGCCGACGCCGACAATCAGCGCCGTTTCGGTCGACGCATCGCGTTCGCTCCCGTAGGCGGCATGGATTGACAGGGCGCCGTCGGGCGGCGCGACCGGGCTCGCGCAATCGGCCTTGATGCGCTGCGGCTGGCGGCGGCGGTTGTTCGAGACCGGCACGCGGCGGCCAAAACGGTAGAACAGCGAGACCGGGCCAACCGAGAATTGTCGCCAGCTCTTCAAGCTTCTCCACAGCCGCATCATTGGAGCGGCAAACATCGCCGGCTTCACTTCGGGTAGGTTGGTAGACAAGATGGCGCCTTTGCTTGAAGGTTAAGCCCAAACCGCGGGTTTGTATTTTCAACAATACAAGCAAAAGAACCTCATTTCAATAAATGAATATATTTTTATAACATCGTTCAACAATACAAGCAAAAGAACCTCATTTCAATAAATGAATATATTTTTATAACATCGGGTGCGGTTCTGACAACGGCTTCAAGATCCGCATCGTGGCGTGCGTCGGCCCGTGCGATCCGAACAGCACCGGCAAGCCGGTCAGCGCCTCGAGCTGCGCCACGAATGCTGACGCATCGGCCACCGGCTCGCCCGCATAGTACGCCCTGGCGCGCGCCAGCAGGTGGCCCAGCCGCTCCTGGTGCGCCAGATCGTGCGCCGCACCGGGCAGGATGGCGTCGATCCGGCCCGACACCGGGTCGCGGGTACACAAGTCACCGGCCGCATCGTCGTCCTGGTACCCGCCGCACCAGCGCAGATGCGGTTCGCGCCCGAACACATCGAGGTGGCTCACCAGCAGGCCGTCGAGCGGCCCCGCAACCCGCAGCGCGTAGCGCAGCAACAGCGCGTCGGGATGCCCGCGCCGGAAGCGGCCTTGCCAGCCGTCCGAGGCATTGTGCGGTTCGGGCAGGTGATCGAGGCGCGCATCGTGCGTCGGCAGCGGTCCGTTTCCATGGCGCGTCATGTACGAGCGCAGGATGCCCAGATGTTCGATCCGCCCGTGCTGGCCCGCGTCGAGCGCCACCGCTTCCACCGACGCCGGGCCGATGCTGCTCCACGTCGTATGCGGATGAAAACCACGCCATTCATCGAGCAGCACGCCCTGCGCGCCTTCGAACAGCACGCAGCCCGGCAAGTGCAGCCGCTGCGCGACCTGCGCGCGCGAGGCCGGCGGCGCCTGGCGCGTCAGCTGCGCCACCTGCTCCAGCCAGCGCGCGGCCATGCCTGCATCGTCCAGCACCGACAATTCGGCCGCATAGGCATCCTGATTGGCAGGTTCCGCGCAGCGCTCGCCAAAATCCGTGCGTAGCGTGCGCCGCATCCCTTCCAGTTTTGCCATTGCCAGCGCCGGCCGCACCAGATCCGCATAATGGATAATCTGGTCAGGGTGATCGATGCCGTGGCCGGCCGTCTCGCCCACGCCCACGCCGCAACTGCCGTGCGCCTGTGCGCCGCGCTGCAATTCACGCATGCGCCCCGCAGCCTGGTGATACGGCGTGGTGACCCGGCAGCGGCCATCGATCAGGATGCGGCGCAAGGCGCCATCCACGCCCGCCCGGCGCAGGTAGGCGTCTTCCACCAGCAGCGCGCCCGGATGCACGATCACCGGAAAGGCCAGCAGGGTGACCGTCCCCGGCACGAAGCTGCCCGCGCCGAACTGCGCGAAGGTGTGATGCCGCCCGTCGGGCAACACCACATTGTGGCCGGCCTGGGCGCCGCCATTGAAGCGCACCACCGTATGCGCGCCCCATTGACGGCACAGGTAATCGGTAAACAGGCCCTTGCCGCAATCGCCAAAGCCAAGCCCCAGCAGGGACACCAGACGGGTCGAAGACATGGGCATCCTTATG
Source organism: Massilia genomosp. 1 (assembly GCF_011682185.1). Lineage (NCBI taxonomy): Bacteria > Pseudomonadati > Pseudomonadota > Betaproteobacteria > Burkholderiales > Oxalobacteraceae > Massilia > Massilia genomosp. 1. The sequence goes on along the minus strand of NZ_WHJF01000065.1, from coordinate 8,090 downwards.
CGAACATGCGTTTCCACCACGCCGACGGCGTTGCCGGCGTGCCCGCCGCCGGCACATGCACGCCGCTGGCGGCGGCCGGATCGAGCAGGTCCGCATACGGACGCAGGGCGCGCACGATGGCCGACACGCGCTGCGGCTCGATGGCGTTGGCGGACAGGGTGGACACCAGCGTATCCATGTCGGCAATGGCGCGCTCGGTCAGGCCGACGATGGCGGCGGCCACCGCGCAGGCGTCGCCCGGTTCTTCCATGCAGATCACATGGTCTCCCAGCAGCTCGCGCCAGCGCTTTTCGCAGCGGGCGCGCCGGCCCAGGTCGGGAATGAGGAAAAACACGTGATACGTTTCGGCCGCCGCCGCAATCGCTTCGGCGATCGGCACGTCCTCGTCGAGCGTGTCGCCCACCAGGCTGCCGATCTGGTGGCGCGACACCGCCGGGTAAGGCAGCTCGTCGCCGGTGATGAACAGGTAGCCCTTTTTGCGCCGCTTGACCCAGCAATCGATGTCGGTGTGCTGCGCTACCATATAGAAGGCCAGCTCGTAGCTTTCTTCGCCGCTGCCACCACCGCCGCCTTCCAGGTAGCTCCACGTGAGCCACTGGTCCATCAGTTCCGCGGTCGATTCGAACTGGCCGATCTGCAGCGGCGCACGATCGGAGGTGGCGTCGCCAATGGCCATGAACAGCAGTTGCGGATCGGGCACGCCGACCGCGCCCAGCAGCGCCATGAAGGTCGGCAGCTCTTTGGTGGCCAGGCTTTGCGGAATGTCGCCCATGGAGCCGGTGACGTCGAGCGCGAATACGATCCCCAGCGAGTTGGGATGATCGGCGCTGTCGCGCGATTCGCGCATTTTCAGGCCGTTGGGGTTCATCAGCGCGTGGCATCCGCGCTGGGTGAACACTTCGGAGCGGGAGGCCGACGCGCGGTCGGCGACCAGGGCTGCGTGCGCAGCGTGGGAGTAATTACCTTGACCCATGATGATTCCTTTATTGGTTTAGCTGGATGGGGTGGGACTGAAATCGATGAATCTGGCCGGGCCGAACGCGTCTTTCGCCGCGTCGCCGACGGCCCGGCGCAGGCCTTCCGCGCCGAGTGAGGCGCACCATGCGGCGTCCTGGCTGGCGCGCTCCAGCACCCACACCAGCGCGGCCGGCGTGGCGCCCGAAAAAACCGGCTCGCCCGCAGGGTCGAACCAGTCGGACAACATCGCCCGCATGGCCCAGGCCAGTTGCACCAGGTCGCGCGCCTGGGCGGCGCGATCGTGCCTGCGGGTTGCGCCGGACCAGCCGATGATCAACACGCCATGATCGGCCGGATGCACCAGCAGGTGCTCGGGCGAGAGCCGGCCGTGGCTCCAGCCGCCGGTGTGAACGTAGGCCAGTACTTCGAGCACGCGGCGCCACATCCACACCGCATGGCGCGCGTCGATCGCGCGACCGTAGGCCAGTCGCACGTCGGCCAGGCTGCCCCAGAAGCCGGTGGGGTGGCGCAGCACCAGCACCTCGCGCGGCTGCCCGTGTACGCTGGCGCTGCTGCCCACGGCCACCGCTTGCGGCAGGCGCTGGGTAAAGTAAGCGGCTCCGGGCAGGTCGTCGGCCTGTAACTGGTCGAGGATGGCCTTTTCGCGCGCCAGATGGCCGGCGGGGGCGCCGGCGTGGGCGAGCTTGATGACAACGCGCCGTGGCATGGCGCCGCTGCGGTTGGCCAGCGCCACGGTTGCGCTGCCGCCGGCGCCCAGGTGGGCGATGGTGTTGTAGTGCTGCCCGCCGCAGGCAATATCGGCGGCCGCGTCGCCGGCGCGCGAGCGTACGTACGCTGCATGAAAATCGGCGGCATGCACCAGATCTTCGCTGTGCGTCACGTCCGCCCCGCAGTAAATGCAGGTGACGATGCGCCACAGCGCCTGCCGGGGCAATGGGCTGCCGCACTGGGGGCAAAGGAGGGTGAGCGGCGTCATGAGGGAATCAAGCCAGGATGCGTTTTTTCTCGGCGTCGAATTCGGCGTCGGTCAGGATGTTTTGTTCGCGCAGCGCCGCCAGGTCGCGCAGCAGGGCAATGCGCTCGCCGTGGGCGGCGGGTGCGATGGTCTCGCTCATCTGGCCGATGCTGGCGCCAAGCGCGCCGCCCATCGCCAGGCCCATGCCGGCGCCGAGCACCGTCCCGGCGCTGCCCTGATTGCCGGCGGCGGTTTGCAGCACGTCGAAACGGCGCTCCTGCTGGTAGTCGAAGCCGACGATATTCATTTCGGCGCGCCGCGCCAGCGCCGCCTTGAGCGTTTGCACGGCCGGATCGGCCTCGGGCACGTTGATCGATTCGATCTGAAATTGGGTCAGCGCCACGCCGTAGAGGGCCATGTCAGGCGCCAGCGCGCCCTTCAAGGTGTTCGAAAGCGCATCGAGCCGGGTCGAGATGTCCAGCACCGAGACGCCGCTCTCGCCAACGGCGCCGGCAATCGCGGTCTTGATGCGGGTGGTGTTCATGGCCCGGAAGTACTCGGCCAGGGTGGCCGCGTCCATGCTGCGCGCGGTGCCCACCAGCGCCATCAGGAACAGCTTGGGATCGTCGATGCGGATGCCGTACTGCCCGAAGGCGCGCACCGGCACCATGATCCCGAATTTGGGATCCTGCAGCTGGACCGGATCGGGCGTACCCCAGCGCACATCGAGCGTGCTGGCCAGGTTGACGAACCAGACTTCGGCTGAAAACGGCGACTGGCCGCCGAACGGCAAGCCCACCAGCTTGCGCAGCAAGGGCAGGTTGCTGGTCGAGAGGGTGTGGCGACCGGCCCCGAAAGGCCCTTCGTACACGCCGTCGCGCACCACGAAAGCCACTTGCGACTCGTTGACGATCAGCTGCGTCCCGGTCGACAACGCCTGCGAGGGGTACTTCCATGCCAACTGGCTCGCTCTGCCGTCCCACTTCACCCTGTCGATAATGGCCATGATCGTATTCTCCTTGGTTGATTGCTTACAGGCCGCGCTTGAGCAGGCCCAGGCGGTCGCGAAATTCCGGGCGCAGCCGGTACAACTGCGCCGGGCGGCTGGGGCTCGACGTGTCCATCTGGCCCTCGGCCGCTTCGAGCACATCGAGTTCGGCCATCTTGCGGCGAAAACTCACCTTGTTCAGCGCTTCGCCCATCAGCGCTTCGTACACGCGCTGCAGTTGCGGGAGCGTAAACAGCTCACCGACCAAAAAGCACGGCAGCGACGAATACTGGCTCTTGCTGCGCAGCCGCTCGACGGCCGCCGCCACGATCACGCCGTGGTCGAACGGCAGGGTGTGCAGGCGGTCGACGCCGACCAGCTTCACGCCGGGGTGGCCCGCCGCCGTGATGACGGCGTGCGGCACCAGCGCGTAATACGTCAGCGACACCGACCAGCCGCGCGGATCGCGCGCCGCGCCGGTAAACGCGGCCAGTTGTTCCAGATAGGGCACGTCGATGCCGGTTTTGGTCTTGAGCACGCGCAGGGCGGCGCCGTAGCCGTCGATATCCTTGTCGGCGTGGATATAGCCGCCGGGGAGGGCGGCCACGCCCTTGTACGGCTCGCGCTCGCGCTTGAGCAGGGCGACGCACAAGCCGTCGTCGGCCAGCGTGAGCAGGACGGTATCGACCGTGCAAATGACGTCGTTCGGGTAGTGCTGCGGTGGGGGTATGAGGTTCTCTGGCATGGCTTGATTATACTTAGTTTCAAAATGAATCCAAGTACTTTTTGATATGTACCTTGAGATCGCTTCATTTCACGGTGTTAAATGCATTTGTGACCGAAGATGGTGTACGTGGGGGAAACGTGCGCAGGCGACGGCCGGCGCAAGGGACCGATGCGCTTGGGGAAGCGCGTGCGCGCGGCTACGCGTACAATACGGCCCATCCTTCACTCCACATGCAAGCAGCCGTATGCACAACATCGACAACAACTCAGGCGACTATTCCCTGCTCGCGCGCCAGGTCAGCAGCATCCTCGAAGGCGAGCGCGATCTGACCGCGAACGCCGCGCAATTTTCCGCCCTGGTGTACTCCGCCATCGCGGACCTGAACTGGGCCGGCTTCTACCTGCTCCGTCCGGGCAAAAAGGGCGACGCCCAGGAACTGCTGGTCGGCCCGTTCCAGGGCAAGGTGGCGTGCGCGCGCATTGCGCTTGGGCGGGGCGTGTGCGGCACCTCCGCGCAGGAGCGCCGCACCATCGTGGTCGCCGACGTGCATGCGTTCGACGGTCATATCGCGTGCGACAGCGCCTCGAACGCCGAAATCGTCATCCCGCTGATCAAGGATGGCCAACTGTACGGCGTGTTCGACATCGACAGCCCGCTGTTGAACCGCTTTACCGAAGAAGACCGCGTCGGCCTCGAAGCGATGGTCAAGGCCTTCCTCGACGCGACCGACATGCACTGATTTCAGAAGCGTGGCAAGCTGGAATGAGCGGACAGCGTCAAGGCGGCAGTCAGGGCGAGCAGGCGAATGCCGGCCGTGCGTGGGTAGGTCATGGGTCTCTCCAGCGGTGATGGAGCGCCCACGATAACGCGCTGCTCGCCGCTTATCAGCGAAGACCTGTATTGACGGACTTCTTTAGCCGGCGGCGCGCAACTCGGGCCTCATTGGGCCTCATTGGGCCTCGCTAGCGCACCACCTCGACGGTACACTGATGGCACAGGCCTTGATCGTCCAGTGACGCCCTCACATAATCGCGGCAACGGCCGCACCGGTGCGGGCGCACGGCGGGCTTGCCGGCGCGGACCGGCGCCGCATCGCCGGCCGGTCCTGCTTCCCACGCGTCGAGCGCATTCGCATGGTCGTCCGGCAGCACGAAACAACCGGGGAAGAGGGCGCGCAACTGTTCCTCGCTGTGCGGGTCGGGACTGGCCCCGAACGCCAGGCACACCGGCGTGCCCTTCTCGACCAGCCCGCGCGCGCGTTCGACCAGCGCTTGCAGCGAGCGGCGCCAGGCCAGCATCGACTCGGCCTGGCGCAGCGCCGCGTCCATGGCGGGCGGCACATCGTGTGCGGCCAGCGCGTGCAGCAACAGTGACGCCTTGGGGTGGCCGGGCCAGGCCAGGTACGCCTCCTCGCAGGCGAACGGCATCACCGTCGCCAGCATCTGCGTACACAGCAAAAACGATTCGCGCAGCGCCCACTGCGCGCTCGCCAGGTCGGCGCTGCCGTCCTTCGCGCAGTACAGGGTGCGCTTGGACAGTTCGAACCACTCCGAACTGGCCCACTGGCGGAACTGCGCAAGGCAGCTCAGCGCCTGGTAGAAACGCCCGCCCTCCATGCACGCATGCCATTGGCTGCGCGCCTCCTGCAGTTTGTGCAATGCCAGCCGGTCGAGCTCACGCAGCGCCGGCGGGCGCGCGGCGTCGGCGCGGTTTTCCATGTTCGCCAGGTGAAAGCGCAGGAAGCTGCGCCAGTCCTTGGCGTCCTGGGTCGCCTGTTTGAGCGATGTGCCGGACCACTTCATTTCGTCGCCCACATCCTGGCTGCACACCCACAGGCGAAAGACATCGGCGCCCGACTGCGCGAACAGCGCGCCGCTGTCGGGCGCGGTGCCCTTTTCCTTGGAAAATTTCATCCCTTGTTCATCGACCACGAAGCGATGGGTCATCACCTTCTTGAACGGCGGCAGGGGACTTTTGAAGGCATGCAGCAGGAACGACGATAGAAACCAGCCGCGCGTCTGGTCCTGGCCTTCGACCACCATGTCGGCCTGGGCGCCGCCTTCCTCGGCCGCACTGTGCCACGCGGCCCCGGCGTCGAACCAGACATCGACGCTCTGCGCGCTTTTGGTGTAGCCGGGCGGTGCCGCAAACGCCTGCCAGGCCTCGACCCCGCCGGTGCGCACGCGCTCGACCAGTTCGCGCCACATGGCGGCCGTATCGGGATGCAGCTCGCCGCTCGCTGCATGCCGGAAGAACGGCAGCGGCACGCCCCACAGGCGGTCGCGCGACAAGGTCCAGAAGCGGCGCGTGGACATCATCAGGGCCAGCGGCGCACGGGCTTTCTCGTCCGGCAGGAACACGGTGGCGTCCAATGCGGCCAGCGCGCGTTGCGCCAGGCCCTCGGGGCAGCCATCGAAGCCCTTGTGCATGTCGAGCGCCCACTGCCCGCTGGCGCGGTAGAACACAGCCTTCTTGTGGCGCCAGCACATCGTCGTTTCGACGCTCTTGCGCTCCATGTGGACCAGCCGGCCGGCCTGGGCCAGCAGGTCGCACGAGACCTGCGACGCCACTTCCAGCGTGGCGCCTTGCAGCGCGGCCGGCATCGGCACGTCGCCGACGTCCATCAGGCGGCCATCCTTGCCCACGTGGCAGTCGAGGCGCACGCCGTTGGTTTCGTGCAGCGCAAAGTCGTCCGGCCCGAACGCCGGCGCCAGGTGGACAAAACCGGAGCCCTCGCTCTCGCTGGCAAAATCCGCCGCCAGCAAGGGGGCCGCGAGGCCAGTCAGCGGACTGACGGCGGCCAGCGACAAGCCGCGCAGCCCGGCAAAGTCCAGCGCCCCATCGAATTCATGGCCGGCATGGCTGAACATGGCCGGATAATCGCGCAGCAAGCGCTCGCGCGCCCGCACGGCCAGCACCACCCGCATGCCGCCGGCGAGCGTGGCGACGCTCAAGGCGCCCGCCTGCGGGTGGCCGAAGCCGGCATTGGCCCACAAGGTCCACGGGGTGGTGGTCCACGACAGCAGATGCAGCGGGCCGTCCGGCCAGGCCGCGCCCTGTTCGCGCGCGCGCCGCGTCATCGCCTCGCACGACGCCGGCGCGAAGGGTACGCTGAAGAAGGTCTCCAAGCGCTCCTTGCTGGTCTTTTCCAGTTCGCTGGCGGCCAGCGCGCTGCGGCAGGCGGGGCACCAGTGTACCGGCGAGTGGCGTTCGACCAGCAGGCCGGCCTGCCACATCTCGAGCAGCAGCGACAGCGATGCCGCTTCGCGCGCCGGGTCCATGGTCAGCCAGGGCTGGTCCATATCGGCCATCAGGCCCAGGCGCGACATGGCGCTGGCCTGCAGATCCTTCCAGTGCGTCGCTTCGTCGCGGCACTGGCGCATGAAGCGCAGAGGATCTTGCTTGGCTTGCGGGCCGTGGCGTTTTTCGACCGCCAGTTCGAGCGGCAGCCCGTGGCAATCCCAGCCTGCGCGCCAGGTCACCGTGTGCCCGCACACGCTGGCGTAGCGCACGTGGACGTCCTTGAGCGTTTTGTTGAGCAGGTGGCCGAAGTGGGCGTTACCGTTGGCGTAGGGCGGGCCGTCGAGCAGCCAGTAGCGCGGCTGGCCCTGGCGTTCGGCGTCCACCTGCTGGCGCTGGCCGGTGGCGCGCCAGTGGGCCAGCAGGCGCTCTTCCATCGCCGGATTGGGCGTGTTCCAGAAGGCGGGCTGCTTCAGGCGCAGTGCGTACTGGGGTGCTGCGGTAGGCACGGCGGTAGGCACGGCGGTAGGCGCCGCGGGCGCGACGGTGGCGTGGTCGTGCGATGGGGAAAACGAGGTAGTCATGGAATGCTCCGATAAAGTCGGGAGCAAAGCTCGGTGAGACTTGCGCGGAACGCTTCGCGAATTGCCGCCAAGTGCTCGCTTGAAATTTATTCGACGACCGGCACACGAAAGCGAGCGACGCGTGCAGCCGCTCGGATAATTCGTGCAACACCTGCGCCCGCACGCAGGCCGGCGTCGGCGTGGCGTGCCGGGCGGGTGCGAAGGAGAGGGGAGGTGTGCGGGTTCATGGCTTCAATATATTGCACTTGCACATTTTATGCAAGGCATACATGTACGACCTGCAAGTGTACAAGCTCATTAGCAAGATCAAGACGAGCACCGCCAGCGAACACAACGCGCTGCACGTCGAGGCGGTGTCCGGACTGCCGGGATCGGCAAATCCGGACTGCAATATGAGCATCAACTTGGCTTGGCTGGCTCCCGCCCGGCTTTTCGAGTAGCAATATTTTCAGCGCTGCGCCAAAATCAGCGCTAATCAAGGAAAAATTTCTGTAACTGTTTAGCCTGAGCGAGCACGTGCCAGAGTTGTTCGTTTCTTGAAATCGGTCCATGATGCTGATCATGACAAAACTGCGCCCCCTTCCAGATCTTTCCAAGCTTTCCGCCGCGGAAAAGGAT
>NZ_WHJF01000659.1:0-250 GCF_011682185.1 Massilia genomosp. 1 | reverse complement strand
TCCGAACTGGCCGACATCAGGAGAGCACGATTTTTCATCGCTTTTTCGTGATATCGGAGGAAATCTGATCGGTTACGGCGGCGGAATCATGGCTAATCTCATTTTTAAGGCGTGGGGATGCCGTACCGTAAGCGGTCGCTCAGCGGCGTTATTGCGCGACCCGATGGCGATCTGGAGAATGCATCCCTGGTGACAAACGAATCCCAGGGAGATGGCAATGGACGCAGGTAAGCGGGCAGTCAAGCGGGTG
>NZ_WHJF01000658.1:0-250 GCF_011682185.1 Massilia genomosp. 1 | reverse complement strand
GTCAGAAAAACCATCGATATCGTCTTGGATGCGTCCTGCTGCTGGTGTCATATTCGATTCCATGTGGGTACCAACTTCCTTAATTAGAGTTATGAAGTTGTCTCACAACAGTTTGACACAGGGGGATAGCTCGGTTCAGGCCCGACTTCTGGCTGACCTTCTTGCCCGGTTGTTCGACAGTACCTTTGGAAGACCTGGACATGTTCCGTACCTGCAAATCCTCAATGCAGACGAGCGCGTGGTTTTTGCT
>NZ_WHJF01000657.1:0-250 GCF_011682185.1 Massilia genomosp. 1 | reverse complement strand
CTACTTTGATCGCCTTGGCATGCCTCGCCTCACATAACCTCAACTACTCGAACCGCCCGGTGCGGACCCGCATGCCGGGTGGTGTGGCAGGGGAGCAGCTATATTTAGCTGCCCCCTATGCCGATGTGCGCCCAGCATGGGCGCACTCTTGGAGGTGCAAGTCCTCCCGCAAGCTGACCACAGTGAGCGAAGTGAAGCGCAACTGCGGAAGGGCGACCGACTGTGGGGAGGAAGCGTGGAGCGAAACTGC
>NZ_WHJF01000656.1:0-250 GCF_011682185.1 Massilia genomosp. 1 | reverse complement strand
CCGCTCCCGGAAACGATGTCAAAAGTACAGCACAAGAACGAACCCTAAAAACCCCACTACAACGCTCAAGATCACGACATACTTTGTTCAAAAACACACCCGACAAGTAGTCTGACACAGGGGGATGCCGGTCATGGTAAAACTTGCCCCTCTTCCCGACCTCTCGACTCTCTCGCATCCCGAAAAAGACAAGCTGATCGAGAAACTGCACGCACAGGTCAAAGAGGCCTTGGCCGGTAAATCGATCCGC
>NZ_WHJF01000655.1:0-250 GCF_011682185.1 Massilia genomosp. 1 | reverse complement strand
TGCTCTTGCGGGCAGTGCCCACGACCGATGGCTCATGCTTTGCACCGGCCGCCTGCACTGCCGTGAAGCAGTTCAAACCATCGGAGACGACGATACTCGCTGCTGCCAGATGTTTCAATGCCCATTGAGCCTCTTGCAAAACTAGCGGAACGGATGAAAATTGCTTGGCAGCGCAAGCGAAAAGGTGGGAGTGGGCGCCCATTTCTGGCATGATTTAGTTCTAACGCTTAATCAAAACGCCCACACCATG
>NZ_WHJF01000654.1:0-250 GCF_011682185.1 Massilia genomosp. 1 | reverse complement strand
TCCGAGCATCCGCAAGAAGCTTTGGGGCGGCGCGCTATGGTCGCCTTCCTACTTTGCCGGTAGCTGCGGCGGTGCGCCTATCGCCGTTATCCGGCAGTACATCGAACAGCAGCAGACGCCGCACTAGCCTGAATGTTGCATAAACCGCCGCCGCAGCGTCACTTTTCCGATGCCGGAGTTTTTCAACTTAAATCGGAATGTCGCGGGCGATAGCGTCCCTACCCAATTGAACGGGACAGTCAATGAAGCG
>NZ_WHJF01000653.1:0-250 GCF_011682185.1 Massilia genomosp. 1 | reverse complement strand
ACGACGGTACACCTCAATCCCGAAAAAAGTGTCACGGAAGCCGTCACCAAAAAGGAGAAAAATCAAGCACTCAAAAAAGCAGCGTAAAAATCGTATTTAGGCGACAACTAGCTTGCAAATTTCCGCGCAGCAAATGGGCGTTGCACAGGGCGTGTATGCAATCGAGCGTCCAGTACGGCGCCCAGCAATCGTGCACGAGAACGCCCAGCCGATTTGGCAAGATGCCATGCGCGGCGATCGCCTCCATGCC
>NZ_WHJF01000652.1:0-251 GCF_011682185.1 Massilia genomosp. 1 | reverse complement strand
TTTTTAAGGCGTGGGGATGCCGTACCTGAAACATTCGGAGCGGAATCGAGAGAAAGTTGAGCGGTATGGTCATCGTCGAAGTCGCATCAACTGGTCGGCGCCGAGGGCGAGCAGCCCGAACATCAAAGGCCCAATGCCGTTTTGAGTGGAAGTTGACTTCGGCTACCATATCGGCTACCGCTGTGAATGTCTGCGCCTTGCGGCGCTTGTCGATGTCCGGTCCGGAGCAGGGTCAAGGGCGGGCGGCGCGA
>NZ_WHJF01000651.1:0-251 GCF_011682185.1 Massilia genomosp. 1 | reverse complement strand
GCAGCGAGCGAGAGTTAGGCATACCCACCGTCACCGACCGGCTGATTCAGCAGGCACTGTTGCAAGTGCTGCAACCGCTGATCGACCCTACTTTCAGTGAACACAGCTACGGGTTCCGGCCCGGCCGGAGCGTGTCAAACTATTTGAGACAGTATTTACAGATTGTTTAGGGAGCATTCTTCGGTCTGCTCGTTGGTGCCAATGTCCATTTTGGGCATGTTGATTCCGGCTTCGGTTGGCAGAGCCGGCGG
>NZ_WHJF01000650.1:0-251 GCF_011682185.1 Massilia genomosp. 1 | reverse complement strand
TCAGAAAAACCATCGATATCGTCTTGGATGCGTCCTGCTGCTGGTGTCATATTCGATTCCATGTGGGTACCAACTTCCTTAATTAGAGTTATGAAGTTGTCTCACAACAGTTTGACACAGGGGGGTCTCGCCCCAGCCTTGGCACGCCTTCGGCACGCTCGCCGTCGGGTCAGCCGCAAATCGCTCCATCAAGATCCTCGCTCGTTTGTTCAGGCGCGCATCGCCCAGGTCGAGTTGCTCAAATTCCGTCT
>NZ_WHJF01000064.1:0-41197 GCF_011682185.1 Massilia genomosp. 1 | reverse complement strand
TCGCTCCACGCTTCCTCCCCACAGTCGGTCGCCCTTCCGCAGTTGCGCTTCACTTCGCTCACTGTGGTCAGCTTGCGGGAGGACTTGCACCTCCAAGAGTGCGCCCATGCTGGGCGCACGAAAAAAAAGCGCGTTGCCGAAGCAACGCGCCTTTCATCATGACTGAGGTCGAATCAGCTTAGAACTTGTAGCTGGTGTTGACGTAGACGGTACGGCCCATCGTGTCCGCGTAACGGGCATCGTAACCAATCTGGTGGCCCGACGACGTGCGCAGGGTCAGTGGTGGCTCTTTGTCCATCAGGTTCTTGATACCGCCACGAACTTCCCATTGCTTGCTGATCGCAAACTTGCCCTGGTAGTCGATGGTGCTGTACGACGGCACGTTCAGACGGACCGGAGCCAGCGACGGAGCTTGGGTCGCCACGTTGTACAGCGTGGTGGACTGGTCGGTGTAACCATTGCGGTAGCTGACCGTCAGCGCATTGGTCATGTTACCGGTTTCCAGGGTAGCCACGGCTTTGGCGATGTTACGGAAGGTCACTTGCGCAGTGATGCCGTATTTATCCATGTTGTCGGTCCACTCGTTGTCGGTACCCGGCACGGTGTAGCTGGCCTTGAGCATGTGGGTGCCGTTGACGTTCAGGGTCATTTTGCCGAACGAATACTTCTCGCCGACGGTCAGGTCCCAGTCGATACCGCGGTTGTGGGTACGGCCGATGTTGATCGGGGCGTTGATGTATGCCCAGCTCTTGATACCGGTGGCAGGATCGGCGAAGTCGGTGAACAGTTCGCGGAACTTGCCGGCATTGCCGAAGGCCTGGATTTCGCTGACCGACGATACCTGGTTGGTCATGCGCACATCCCACAGGTCGGCGCCGAAGGTCACGCTCGACGATGGCTCGAGGCGGAAACCGATGGTGTACTGCTTCGATTTCTCGGGCTTGAGCTTCTCGTTACCACCCAGGTACGAGTAGTACTGCAGCTTGCCGGTGCGGCACAGGCTGGCGTCAGCGGCGCTTAGCGCTGCCGGGCAGTCGTACGCGGCGGACGTGTAGCCGTTCGACACCAGGGTGTTGGCGATGTCGTTCTGGTCGGCGACGCGGAAGCCGGTACCGTACGAACCGCGCAGCAGCACCGAGGTGGTCGGGGTGTAGCGCGCGCTGATCTTGTAGGTGCTCGCGTCCTGGGTCTCGCCCTTGGTACGGCCGGCGGCCTTGTCTTTCACGCCCGAGTAACTGTCGTAACGCACGGCCGTGGTCACTTCCAGGTCCTTGACGATCGGCAGGGCCAGTTCGCCGAACACGCCGGTCGAATCACGCGTGTAGTCGAATTCGGCGCTTGGGCTGAAACCGTAGATGGTGCCGTTCTTGGCAGCGGTCGACGCGGTCTGAACCTGGTTCAGTTTGCGGTACTCGGCGCCGATACCAATGCTGCTTTTGCCGCCTGGCAGGGAGAACAATTCGCGCGAAGCGCGCGCGTCAACGCCACGCATGTCCGAGTAAGCTTCACGTACCGAACCGTGGAAGATCGAACCGCTGATCTGGTCGGCCTTTGGCGAGCTTGCCGAACCGGTTGGCAGGAACGGGTTGAAGGTCGGGCCGGCGATCAGGCTGCGGAATTCCTTGTTCAACAGGTAGCCGCCGGTGTAGCTCTCTTCCAGTTTGTACTTGGAGTAGGTCAGGCCGGCGTTAAAGTCCCAACCGGCGAAGCTGGCGTCCAGGCCGGTCACGGCGTGGATCACGTCGGTGATGGTCTTGCTGTCACGGGTACCGAATTCGCTGGCGCGGTAGGTCGCGGTGGCGCTCTTGACGTCGCCTTGCTGGGCAGGATTGATGAACGGCTTGACGTACTGGTTGTACACTGGCGAGTTCAGCGGAACTGCGACGCTGACCGGGTTGGCGGCGATACGCGCGGTCAGGTCGAAGCGGCCCAGCGACAGGTCGGCGAAGGCGGTGACGCTGTCCGAGAACTTGATGCGACCCGAGGTGTACAGGGTGTCGCGCTTCGATTCAGGCACGGTTTCGATGGTCGAGGCACTGTCCACGGCGCAATAGTTGGCCGCAGGGGTGCTCGACAGGTACGGGAAGAAGCCTTGGGCGCACTGGCCGTTGACGGCGCGGTACGGGTTGAAGCCCATTGCCGAATTGGCCTTGCTGTTGAACGCCACGTTGACGTTGGCAGCGGTGCCCGAAGTCGAGGTACGGTCATAGATGTAGCTCTGGCCGTCGTGGCCCAGTGGAATGTACGACGTCTTGCTGAATTCGCGCTCGGTCGCCTTGACTTTTTTCTGCTCGTCGTGACGGTAGGTCATCAACAGGTTGTAGCGATTCGTTTCCAGATCGCCGAAGCCCCAGGTGATGCTGGCGTTGGCGTTCTTGCCGCCCGGGTTGGTCGGTACCGACACGCCCGCGTCCAGGGTCAGGCCCTGGAAGTTTTTCTTCAGGATGAAGTTGATGACGCCGGCGATGGCGTCGGCGCCGTACAGTGCCGAAGCACCGTCGGTCAGCACTTCGACGCGCTCAACCGCAGCCATCGGGATCGAGTTCAGATTGACCGCGCTGCCGCTGTCTTGCAGAGGCGCCATGCGGCGGCCGTTCAGCAGGACCAGGGTGTAGCTGCCGCCCAGATCGTGGATCGAGGCGGTGGTGCGGCCGCCAGTGTTGGTGCCGGCTGCCACGGCTTCAATCGTGAAACCCTGCATCGCTGGCAGTTTCTGGATCAGGTCGGCTACCGTAGTGGCGCCCGAACGTGCGATGACTTCCTTGGAAACCACCTGCACCGGCAATGCGCCTTCTTTCACAATCCGCTTGATGCTCGAACCGGTGATTTCAACACGCTGGATAGGAGCATCCTGGGCCAGGGCTTGACCGGCGACGAAGCCAGCTAACAGGCCGAGGGCGAGGCGAACGGAACGTACGCCAATCTTCTCTTGAAACATCATTTTTAGAACTCCGTTTAGGATGAGGATAATGACACTACAGCAGCTTGCTTGCACGACAGCCTTTCGGACCGCACACCGCGCTGGCACATTGCCCATTAGCAATCATCAGGGCAGGCCGCGCACGGCACGGGCGTCGCATCATTTTTTCTGCAAGGGGCATTATCGGGTCAGCGCCAAAAAAATGGAGGGCAAAAAGAACCGAAATGCAACTTTTCCTGCGACTACAGCGAAAATTCTTCCTATACGTATATGCACCAAATGAAATATTGTGCATTGCCGCAAAATAAGAATAATGAATGAGTCTGTTTTGCAACAAAATTTCTCATAGAGACAATAATGGAGTCGTAGCAACACCTTGACATCGAAAATACCCGTGCTGGATGCCCCGATTCGCCCATGCGGCGATGCAGCCGGTAAAATAGCGCCCTGCCTTGCTTTCCCCACCCTGAACCACGACCGACTTACTATGCTGCGAATTAACGAACTCAAACTCCCGCTCGACCATGCCGAGGCCGACCTGCGCCAGGCCATCCTGGCGCGCCTGGGCATTGCCGGCGCCGACTTGCTCGGGTTTAGTGTGTTCAAGCGCAGCTACGACGCGCGCAAGCGCAGCGCCATCGTGCTGATCTATGCGATCAACGCCGAGGTGCGCGACCAGGCCGGCCTGCTGGCCCGCCTCGGGCACGACGCCCACATCCTGCCCGCGCCCGACACCAGCTACGCCTTCGTGGCCGGCGGCGAGCAGTTGCAGGGGCACGACAAGAGCGAGCGCCCGGTGGTCATCGGCACCGGCCCGTGCGGCCTGTTCGCGGCGCTGATCCTGGCCCAGATGGGCTTGCGCCCGCTGATCCTCGAACGCGGCAAGGTGGTGCGCGAGCGCACTGTCGACACCTTCGGCTTCTGGCGCAAGCGCGAGCTCAACCCGGAATCGAACGTACAGTACGGCGAAGGCGGGGCCGGCACCTTCTCGGACGGCAAGCTGTACAGCCAGATCAAGGACCCCAAGCATTACGGGCGCAAGGTGCTGACCGAGTTCGTCAAGGCCGGCGCGCCGGATGAAATCATGTACGTGAGCAAACCGCACATCGGTACTTTCCGCCTGGTCAAGATGGTTGAACAGATGCGCGAAAACATCATCGCGCTGGGCGGCGAATACCGCTTCGAGAGCAAGGTCGCCGATATCGAGGTCGAAGGCGAGGGCGACGCGCGCCAGATCCGCGGCGTGACCCTGGCCAGCGGCGAGCACATCCCCACGCGACACGTGGTGCTGGCCATCGGCCACAGCGCGCGCGACACCTTCGAAATGCTCTACGAGCGCGGCGTGTATATCGAGGCGAAGCCGTTTTCGGTGGGTTTTCGGGTCGAGCACCCGCAGTCGCTGATCGACGCCTGCCGCTTCGGCCCGAACGCCGGCAACAAGATCCTCGGCGCGGCCGACTATAAACTGGTGCATCACGCCGCCAACGGGCGCTCGGTGTACAGCTTCTGCATGTGCCCGGGCGGCACGGTGGTGGCGGCCGCCTCGGAGCCGGGGCGCGTGGTCACCAACGGCATGAGCCAGTACTCGCGCAACGAGCGCAATGCCAACAGCGCCATCGTGGTGGGCATCACGCCGGCCGACTATCCGGGCCATCCGCTGGCCGGCATCGCGCTGCAGCGCCAGCTGGAAGAAGGCGCGTTCGCGCTCGGCGGCGGCACCTACGACGCGCCGGGCCAGTTGATGGGCGACTTCGTCAAGGGACGCGCGTCGACCGCCTTTGGCTCGGTGCTGCCCTCGTTCAAGCCGGCGGTGCATTTGACCGACCTGGCCACCGCCCTGCCCGACTACGCGATCGTGGCCATGCGCGAAGCCTTTCCGGCGTTTGACAAGCAAATTCGCGGCTACTACCAGGAAGACGCGGTGCTGACCGGCGTGGAAACGCGCACCTCGTCGCCGATCCGCATCAAGCGGCGCGACGACAACCTGCAAAGCCTGAACACGCGCGGCCTGTTCCCGGCCGGCGAAGGCGCCGGCTACGCTGGCGGGATTTTGTCGGCGGCGGTGGACGGCATCAAGGTGGCGGAAGCGGTGGCCTTGTCGATGGCCGCCTGAATATCAGGGACGGTGCGGTGCAAGCAGGCAAGCGCACCTGCCGCCGCCGACGGCCGCCGCGAGCATTAAACATGCGGCGCGGCATCCGGCCCGATCAATGGCCTGCCGCAAAACACCTCCAGCCGATGGATGATATCGGCCGTTTCACGATCGTTCAGGCCGAGGCCGAAGTTGATGCGCCCGCAGGTCGTTTCAATGATCAAGCGCTGCCCCTCGAATCCCCAGCCGTATAAATTCGCGCTCCTGGCCACATACAGCGGCGGCGCCGCTGCGGTCACCGACACGATCTCCTCGCGCGCCAACGACAGCGACTCCGACAAGAACAGATTACGCCAGAGCGCATATAACAACAACAGGAGCATCGCGAGGCCGCCAAACCAACCCTCCACCGAGGTGGGCGAAGGGCGTAGCGCATCGTTGACCAATAAGGCGGCCAAGCCGAGCGCCATGGGCGGGCACATCACCGAGGGGAGGATGCGTCGCGGCGGGGGTGAGGTAATCTCTATCGAGTTCATGCGCGTCTTTTAGCAGGCAGGGGCGGCGTCGGCGCTGCGGCTACAGCCAGCCCGACTTCCTGAACCGATAGTACAGGTAGAAGCAGACGCTGACCATGATGCACAGCGCCGCCAGGTAGCCGAAATGCCACTTCAGCTCCGGCATGAATTCGAAGTTCATCCCCCACACGCCGGCGAACGCGGTAAACACCGCGAAAATCGCGGCCCATGCGGCCAGCCGTTTATTGACTTCGCCATCGTCGATCGCCACCATCGACAGATTGACCTGGATCGCCGTGCCGATGGTGTCGCGGATGGTGTCGAGCGAGGCGTTGATGCGCTGCAGATGGTCATGCACGTCGCGGAAGTATTCCTGGGTGTCGCGGCAAAACGAAGGCACGCGCCCGCCATGCAGCTTGCCGATGGCGTCGAGCAGCGGCGTGACCGCGTGGCGCAGCACCAGCACCTTGCGCTTGAGTTCATACAGGCGCTCGATGTTGTCGCGCTGCGAGCCGCGGATAAAAATGCGGTCCTCGATCGTTTCGAGTTCCGATTCGAGCGCGTCCACCACCGGAAAGTAACGGTCGACCACCGCGTCCATCAGCGCGTACAGCACGAACGACGACCCCTTGGCCAGCAGGTGCGGCTCGCGTTCGGCGCGCGCACGCACGCCGAGAAAACCGCGCATGACGTTGTTGCGCACCGAGAGCACGTAGTTTTCGCCGACGAACATGGCCACCTGGCCCACGCTCAGTTCATCGCCATCGGTTTCCACCGTCTGCACCACCACGAACAGCGAGTCGCCGTACTCCTCGATCTTGGGACGCTGGTGGCCGCGCAGCGCGTCTTCCACCGCCAGTTCGTGCAGGCCGAATTCGTGCTGCATGATGGAAAGTTCGTCCGGCTGGGCGTCCTTCAGGGCCACCCACACGAAGCAGTCGGGTTTTTGAATGTAGTCGCTGATGGCTTCGACGGAAATGTCGGACAGCTTTTTGCCTTCCTGGTAGGCGACGCAGTTGATCAGCATGATGGTTCCAACGATAAATTGGACAGAAGCTTACACCATGCGGCGGCTGCGCGGAGACGGCGCCGGGGATGCATTGTCAGCCGCCGTTAGCCGGCGAACCGTCACCCCCGCGCAGGCAGGGGTCCAAGTTCGCAGCACATCGCGCCATTGAGCCTTCAACTTGGGCCCCCGCCTGCGCGGGGGCGACGCTGCTGCTGCGGTGATATCAGCGCGCCGCCCTGCCCTACTCGTCCTTGGCGCCGTCGATCCCCAGTTCGGCGATCTTGCGGGTGATGGTGTTGCGCCCGATCCCGAGGCGCACCGCCGCATCGTTCTTGCGCCCGTGCGTGTGCTTGAGCGCCGTCTTGATCAGGGCCGATTCGAACTGCCGTCCCAGCACGTCCATCACTTCCGACTGCCCGGCGGCCAGCATGCCGGCCGCCTGCAGCTCCAGCAAACCGATCCAGCCGCCCGCCGCGTCCAGCGCCGCCATGCCGGCGCCGCCCACCATGCCGCCCTGGCCGCCGGCCTGCAGCGCGGCGCCCTCGCCCGGCGCCGCGTCGGCCGCGCCGTCCTGCGTCAGTTCGAACGGCATGTCCTTGACTTCCACCGTCTGGCCGGGCGCCATCACGGTGATCCAGTTGCACAGGTTTTCCAGCTGGCGCACATTGCCCGGCAAGTCCAGGCCGGTGAGGAACTGCATCGCCGGCTCGCTCATGCGCTTGGCCTCGACCCCGAGCTGGCGCGCGCTTTGCACCAGGAAGTGGCGCACCAAAAGGGGGATATCCTCGCGCCGCTCCCGCAAACTGGGCAGGCGCAGGCGGATCACATTCAGGCGGTGGTACAAGTCTTCGCGAAACAGGCCGTCGCGCACGCGCTGTTCCAGGTTCTGGTGGGTCGCCGTGATCACGCGCACATTGGCCTTCATCGGCTGATGCCCACCGACGCGGTAGAAGTGACCGTCCGAGAGCACCCGCAGCAAGCGGGTTTGCAGGTCGAACGGCATGTCGCCGATTTCATCCAGGAACAGGGTACCGTTTTCGGCCTGCTCGAAGCGCCCGCGGCGCGTGGTCTGCGCCCCCGTGAAGGCGCCGCGTTCGTGGCCGAACAGTTCGGATTCGAGCAAGTCCTTCGGGATCGCCGCGGTGTTCAGGGCGATGAAGGGCTGCTGCGCGCGCGGGCTGTGCTTGTGCAGCGCGCGCGCCACCAGTTCCTTGCCGGTGCCCGATTCGCCCGTGATCAGCACCGTCACGTTCGATTGCGACAAGCGCCCGATGGCGCGGAACACTTCCTGCATGGCCGGCGCCTGGCCCAGGATTTCGGGGGTCTCGGTGGGACCCGATTCGACGCTGGTCTCGCGCAGGCTTTCTTCCAGCGCGCGCCGGATCAGTTCGACCGCCTTGTCGATGTCGAACGGCTTGGCCAGGTATTCGAACGCCCCGCCCTGGAAGGCGGCAACGGCCGAATCGAGGTCGGAAAAGGCGGTGATGATAATGACCGGCAGGCCGGGATAGCTGGCCTTGACGGTCTGCAGCAGGTCCAGCCCCGACTCGCCCGGCATGCGGATGTCGGACACCAGCACTTGCGGCGTATCGAATTCGAGCGCCGCGATCGCATCGCGCGCGTTCGAAAAGCTCTTGGTCGCGAGGTTCTCGCGTGCCAGTGCTTTTTCAAGCACCCAGCGGATGGAGGCGTCGTCGTCGACTATCCAGATTGGTTTCATGTGTTCGCGCTTCCCCGCAATATGGATCTTCAATTGATGGGACCCGGACGCCAAGGCTGATGCGCGGCTTATGGCAGCGGCAACAAGATCCTGAAATCCGTAAATCCAGGCCGGCTTTCGCACTCGATCACACCCATGTGCTGCTGCACGAAGGTCTGCGCCAGTGTCAGCCCCAGGCCGCTGCCGCCCTCCCGTCCCGATACCAAAGGATAGAAAATGCGGTCGCGGATCTGCGGCGGGATGCCCGGTCCATTGTCGATGATATGCAAGTCTAATGCCAGCCCGTAGCGCACCTTGGCCAGGGTCACCTGGCGCGCCACGCGGGTCTTGAAAACCAGCTGGGCGTCGCCCGCCACAATCTGCTCCGACAACGCTTGCGCCGCATTGTGGGCGATATTGAGCACGGTCTGGATCAACTGTTCCTTGTCGCCCCTGAACTCGGGAATCGAGGCGTCGTAGTCGCGCCGGATGGAGAGGCCGGCCGGGAACTCGGCCAGCATCAGGCTGCGCACCCGCTCGAGCACTTCGTGGATATTGACGTCGCCGACGATGTGCGGACGCCGGTGCGGCGCCAGCAGCCGGTCGACCAGGGTTTGCAGGCGGTCGGCCTCCTTGATGATCACCTGGGTGTACTCGCGCAAGTGGGTCAGGTGGCGGGCCGGCAGTTCGAGTTCGAGCAGTTGCGCCGCGCCGCGGATGCCGCCCAGCGGGTTCTTGATCTCGTGCGCCAGGTTGCGCACCAGTTCCTTGTTGACCTGGCTCTGGTCGAGGATGCGCTCTTCGCGGTCGAGTTTGAGTTGCTGGACGTTCTCGCGCAGCTCGATCACGATGCCCCACTCGCCGGCTTCGCTGACGATGCTGTGCACATGCAGCGGCTCGCGCCCGCTGCGCTCCAGGGTCAGGTCCTGGCGCAGGTCGGCGTATTTATGGGCCAGCGCCTGCTCGCACAGCTTGATCAACTCTTCGGCATTGAGGAACAGCGTATGCAGTTGCTGGCGTTGCAGGGCGCGCAGCGAGCTTTCGAGCAGGTTCTCGCAGGCGGCGTTGGCGAAGGTGATGGCGCCGCCGGCGTCGACCAGCAGCACGGCCGACGCCAGCAGGTCGAGGCCGGCCAGGCCGTCGCGCCGCGGCGCCGGGGGAGCGGCCGGGGTCATTTGATGTTCGAGATTTCGCGCCGCAGCGCTTCGATATTCTTTTCGGCGCGCGCGACGTTTTCCGCCATTTGCTTGACCCGCTCTTCGTACTTGGCGTAGTTCTTCTCGTTGCCCTGGCGTTCAGGCTCGCCCTTGTTATATTCGCGTTTGAGTTCGGCCAGCTTCTTCTCTTCGGCGCGCAGTTCCTGATGGAGGATTTCGCGCCGGTCGGCGTCGCGCGCGCGCTGCTCGCTGCCGCCCACCTTCGGAAAATCGGTCGGCGTGGTCACCGGCTTGGCCGGCCCGGTATTCTTGCGCGCGGACGGCGCCGGGATATTGTTCGGCACGTCGAGCTGCTTGCAGCCGCTCTTGGGGTTGTCGGTCAACTCCTTTTTGCCATTGGCGTCGACGCACAAATAGATGTCGGCCCGGGCCAGCGGTTGCACGCCCAGGCCGACGAGCAGCGCCAGCGCCAGTAAAGGCAAGGTCGGCGAGCGCAGCGGGCGGAGCGGGCGAATCCGGGACATCCTCGTTATCATAAGCATCAGCGTTGTTTCACGGAATTCCGTGGAGTAATTAGATTCAACCGAATATACAACATCCAATGAAAAACGCGAGGAAAGCCGTGGCCTTCCTCGCGTTTTTATACCGTAGAGATACGTTTTGATGTCTCTACGGCCACAGGTGCTGCAAGTTGGCAATGCTTGCCAACAAAAAACAATTACAGCGAATAGTACATGTCGAATTCAGCCGGGTGCGTGGTCATGCGCATGCGTTGCACGTCCTGCATTTTGAGTTCGATGTAGGCATCGATCATGCTGTCGCTGAAAACGCCGCCACGGGTCAGGAACTCGCGGTCCTTGTTCAGGTTGTCCAGGGCTTCTTCCAGCGAAGCGCACACGGTCGGGATCAGCGCGTCTTCTTCGGGCGGCAGGTGGTACAGGTCTTTCGACGCCGCTTCGCCCGGATGGATCTTGTTGGCGATACCGTCCAGGCCCGCCATCAACAGCGCGGCGAAGCACAGGTACACGTTCGCCAGCGGATCCGGGAAGCGGGTCTCGATGCGGCGGCCTTTTGGATTGGCCACGTGCGGAATACGGATCGAGGCCGAACGGTTCTTGGCCGAGTAAGCCAGCTTGACCGGCGCTTCGTAGCCAGGCACGAGGCGCTTGTACGAGTTGGTGCCCGGGTTGGTGATCGCGTTCAGTGCCTTGGCGTGCTTGATGATGCCGCCGATGTAGAACAGCGCATCTTCCGACAGGCCCGCATAGCCGTCGCCGGCGAACAGGTTTTTGCCGTCTTTCCAGATCGACTGGTGTACGTGCATGCCCGAGCCGTTGTCGCCAACGATCGGTTTCGGCATGAAGGTGGCGGTCTTGCCATAGCTGTGGGCCACGTTCCAGACCACGTATTTCAGGTTCTGGGTCCAGTCGGCGCGCTCGACCAGGGTCGAGAAGCGGGTGCCGATTTCATTCTGGCCGGCGCCGGCCACTTCGTGGTGATGCACTTCGACCGGGATGCCGAGTTCTTCGAGGATCAGGCACATTTCGGAGCGCATGTCCTGGAACGAATCGACCGGTGGCACCGGGAAGTAGCCGCCCTTGACGGTTGGACGGTGGCCGCTGTTGCCGCCTTCGGTCTTGGCGTCGGTCGCCCAAGACGATTCATCCGAATCGATCTTGACGAAGCAGCCCGACATGTCGATCTTCCAGCGCACGCTGTCGAAGATGAAAAATTCCGGCTCAGGGCCGAAGTAGGCGGTGTCGCCGATGCCGGTCGACTTGAGGTAGGCTTCGGCGCGCTTGGCGATCGAACGCGGATCGCGGTCGTAGCCCTTGCCGTCGGCCGGTTCGATCACGTCGCACTGCATGAACAGCGTGACTTCTTCCATGAACGGGTCGATGTTGGCGGTGTTCGGGTCTGGCATGAGCAGCATGTCGGACGCTTCGATGCCCTTCCAGCCGGCGATCGACGAGCCGTCGAACGCGTGGCCCGATTCAAATTTGTCGAGATCGAAGTGCGATACGGGAACCGTTACGTGCTGCTCTTTGCCGCGCGTATCGGCGAAGCGAAAGTCCACAAAGCGAACGTGCTTCTCTTTAACCATTTCCAAGACTTCTGCGGCCGTCATTGCCATGCGTATCTCTCCTAATATAAATGGGGGGTTGCCGCCCGGGCGGCAAAACTTACAGGAATCATAGCAGAAAGCGTGCCAGCCAGACCACAGAGGCCAAAGGCAATAGCGGCGTTGAAAATGCTGCCAAATGGCACTAAACTCCTGGGTCCCTGTTCGCGGCGTGGCCATCGCGCCTGGCTGCAATCGCACCAAATTAGTGCAAATACTGCCGATTGCACCAGATCGATGCGCCATGCACCGAAAAGGGAAAGATGCCGCGCCATGGTGCGCCGCTCCTATAATAATCGCAAACTTCACCGAGGAATACGCCATGAGTAACGTCGAGACCCTGCTTGCCGCCGCCCGCACCCGCGCGCCGGGCGAACCGTATGCCGGAGCGGTGACGCCGCAGGAAGCCTGGGAACTGCTGCAAAGCGAAGCGCGCGTGCGCCTGGTCGACGTGCGCACCGACGCCGAGCGCGCGTGGGTCGGCAAGGTCGCCATTGCGGCGCAGCAGCACTGCGCGGTGCAGTGGAGCGTGTGGCCGGAAGGCGTGCCCAATCCCGATTTTGTGCAGCAGCTGCAAGCGGTGGCGCAGAAGGATGAAGTGCTGCTGTTTTTATGCCGCTCGGGCGTGCGCTCGCGCCACGCGGCCAGGGTCGCGACCGAGAACGGCTATGCGCACGCCTTCGATATCCTGGAAGGCTTCGAGGGCGATAAGGATGCGGACGGGCACCGCAAGAGCGTGGGGGGATGGTGCAAGGCGGGCTTGCCGTGGATGGGGGCTTGAAGCCCACATAAGTTCATGGCCTGTTTTGGCTGTCGTACTACAGGTCTGTAGCGTGCGCGCGTGCTGGCGCCTTAGACTGACCTGAACGCCCAGGACATCAGTAAGCCATCTTGCCGGGCACCGTCACCGTGATCTCCGTGCCCGCACCCGCTTTGCTGCTGATATCGAGCACCGCGCCGATGCTGCCTGCACGCTCGCGCATGCCGACCAGCCCCCAATGGCCGGGGCGTTGGCCGGTCGCGGCGACAATGTCATCGAGTCCGCGCCCGTTGTCGCGAATGCGCGCAAGGAAAGCACTGGCGCTGTAAGTCAGTTCCAGGTCGATCCGCGTGGCGTCGGCATAGCGTGACGCATTGAACAGCGCTTCGCGCGCGATCGCGTAGACTTCCGCATGCACGTCCGGGCGCAACTTGACCGGCTTGCCATTGACCTGCATCGCGAACGCGTGCGGCCAGTATTCGGCCAGCCCCTGGCCGAACTGGCCCAACGCCTGTTCCAGCACCTCGTCCGACGAGGGCGTGCGCAAGCCCATGATCTGGTCCCGTCCTTCCGCCAGCAATTGCTCCGCAAAATTGAGCGTCTGGTCCAGGCGCGTGCGCTCCTGCGTGCCCTCTTCCACCTTGCGGCTGTGGGCGTCGAAGGACATCAGCAGCGCCTGCACGCTTTGCAGCAAGGTATCGTGCAAGGCGCGCGCGACGCGCGTTCGTTCCGCCAGCCGTTCCTGCAAGCGCTCCTGCATGCGCTGCGTAAGGTAGCCAATGCGCAGGGCATAGGCGGCATACAGCAGCACTACGCCAAGCGCCGCCGCCAGCAGTTTGAACCAGCCGCTTTGCACGAACGTCGGGGGAATCTCGATGTCCACCGTGGCGCCCACGGTATTCCACACATGATCCTCATTCGATCCGATGACCTCGAAGCGATATGTGCCGGGCGCCAGGTTGGTGTAATACGCCTGGCGACGCCCGATCGCTTCCTGCCACGCGCGCTCGAACCCAAGCAGCCGGTAGCGCAGGCGCACCCGCTCGGGAATCGACAAACTCAGTGCGGTGAAGTCGATCTGCAGTGCGCGCGCCCCTTGCGGCAGGGCCGGTACGCGTCCATCGGCAAGCGGGTAACGCACGCCGTCGGCCAGTACACCGGTGATGTGTACCGGCGGCGCCAGCCGGTTGCGCAGGATGTTGGCCGGATCGATGGTGCCCACCGATCCCGTGGTGGCGTACCACAGCACGCCGTCCTGCGCGCGTTTCAGCGACGGCACTGGCCGCAATTGCGGCGCGTGGCCCTGCATGCCGTCCTGCGCATCGAAGCGCTCGAACGCCACCGCGCTGCGCGGGTCCTTCAACCATCCATGCAGGGCGGCGGCGGCGATGCGATACAGGCCGTCCGCGCCGTGCAGCCACAGGTCGCCGCCGGGCTCGCGGACGATGCCCGACACGCCCCGAAACTGCTCGTTGCGCTCGCCGTGCAAGGCGGTGAAGCGCCCATCGCGATACAGCGCAACGCCGTTTTCGCCGCCCGCCCACATGGTTTTACCTTCAGCGCTGAGCGTCAGGATCGTACCCAGTTTCAGCCCCTGTTCCGCGCCAAGCTGGCGTACGGCGCCGTCGCCGACGATGCTGGCCTGGCTGCGCAGATGCCCCATCCAGACATTGCCGTCGGCATCAACCGCCATCGACGTCGTCAAGAGATCGGGCACGCCTCCCGGCTTGATCCACGCCCCCTCGGCCAGCTTGTACACACCTTTGCCAGCCGAGAACGAGACCCACAGCGCGCCATGACGGTCCTGCTGCATGGCGTGTACACGCAATCCCGCCAGTTCGCCCGGAAAAGGGAACGTGGTCAGCACAGCGTCGCGATCGCGCCGCTGCACGCCCTCCATCCCGCCCAGCCAGAGCACGCCGTCAGGAGACGTGTAGCTGGCGGTCAGTTGGCCCGGCACTTCGCGGCTGATGCGCCCTTCGCGGCCGAAACGCCACAGGTCCCCGGCATAGTCGCCTACCCACATCTCGCCCGACGGCCCGCTCACCAGCGCGGGAGACTCCAGTTGCCGGGCGACGTGTACGGTGCGCAGGCGATTCGGGCGCAGCCGGTCCATCCCGCGCTGCGTGCCGATCCAGAGATTGCCTTCCCGGTCTTCGAACCGTGTGCTTGGGAGCGGGCCGCTGATGCCGTTTTCCTTCGACAGGCGCTGCTCCGGCAGGTTCGGGGCCAGCCTGCGTTCCAGGCCATCGGGATGCATCATCCACATGGTGTCGTGGCGGTCGAAGTACATCCCGTAGCCTTCCAGTTCGGGCGCGGGCGGCTCGCCGGCGGCAGGCGCTGTCGCGCGAACGCGGTAGTAACCCTGCTTGAAATCGTTACCCCAGATCGTGCCATCGGGCGCCTCGCACAGCCACACCAGCGTCACGTGCGGCCACGCGCGCGTGAAACGGGTCTCGCCCGGCTTGCGAAACCAGGCGCCCGTGTTGGTGCCGACCCAGGTGGTGCCGTCGCGGGCAAACAGAATCTGGAACACGCCCAGGGCCGGCAGCCCGGACTCGGGGCCAAGGTAGCGGAAACGGGACGCGCCAGGCGCCAGCACCGCCACGCCGTCGCGCATGGCCGCCCATATCGCCCCATCGGGGGCCGCTTCGATGTGCATCACGCCGACCGGTCGCAAGCCGCCGCCTTCCGCATAGGCATGTGCGCCGCCCTGCCTGAACACCGACACGCCGCCGACGCGGTAGCCGATCCAGAGCGCGCCGTCGGGCGTGCTGGCCAGGGCCATGATATTGCTGGAGTCGAGCCGATGGCCATGGACGGTGTCGGTACGCTCGAAACGCACGCCGTCGAAGCGGTACAAGCCGGTCGGCGTCGCGATCCAGAGCCAGCCGTCCGGGCCTTGCGCAAATTTGGTCACGCCTGTCGGCGCGCCATCGAGTTCGGTCCAGGCGGTGTGGGTGTAGTCGGTGAGTAAAGGCCGGGGAGCGGCTGCGTCAGCGCATGGATGCGCGGCTACCAATATCAGCAGGAAGACGGTTCGCAGTGCCCGCAGGATCATCGACGGGCCGCTACTTGACCGGTGCGATCGCGCCATCCGCGTTTTTCACCCGCTGCCGCACAAAATTGATGTGGCTGCGCAGCCCGTACAAGCCATCGGCAAACGCCAGCGGAATCGAAATCTGGTTCACCATTTCCTCGATTTCATCGAGGCGCTTCAACAGGCCCGCGCACACTTGCGCGCGTTGCGGCCCTTGGGCCGCTTCCAGTTCCTGCTCCACCGTGCGCAGCTGCCCGTACCAGCGGTACACGCGCGAGCGGATGCGCCATACGTACAAGGGCGGCACCACTTTTGAGAGCGGCAGCACCAGGGCGGCCAAGGCCACCACCACGACCCACATGCGGTCGAAAAAATTGGCCAGCCAGAAGCTCATGTAGCGCTGCAGCAGCGGCGCGCCATCCTTGTAGAACTTGGCCGCTTCGCGCGCGACGGGAATTTCGGTGTAGCGCGCCGACGGAAACTGTCCCTGCTGCTGGAACCAGCCGGTGCCGCCATGGATCTCGCTGGCCGCCTGCACATACAGGTCGATCAGCGCCGGATGCAGATCCTCGCGCGCCACCAGGGTCGCGGTGGGAGCGATCAGATGGTAATCCTGGGCGGGGATGTCGCGCCCGACGTCGACAATCCCGCGCGGCAGCACCACGTGCGAGACGAACGGCAAGCGCCGCGAATAGGCCTCGGCCTGGGAAAAATCGAACAGCTTGAAGCCCGGCGTTTGCAGCAGCATCTGCACCAGCGGCGCATCCGGACCGGAGCTGAAGACCAGACCGTCGATGCGCCCTTCCAGCAGTTCCACCGTGCCCGGCGTGTTTTCGAGCGCGCCGATGGTCAGGTCGCCCGGCTCGACGCCATTGAGCGCCAGCACCTGGCGAAACAGCTTCGGCACGCCGCTGCCTTCCGGTCCGAGGTTGATTTTCAGGCCCTTGAGCTGGGTAAGCTGGGTCACGTGGGCGTCGTCGCGCAGGAACAGCCAGACCGGTTCGGTGAACAGGCTGCCGATCGAGACCAATCCCTTGCGCTGGGCTTCGGCCTGCTCGGTCGATCCGCTCTGGACAAAGGCGATATCGACCTTGCCTTCATTAAGGTGCTGCAAGTTGTCCTGCGAGCCGAGGGAGCGCTGCAGGGTCACGGCGATGCCGTGCTTGCCCAGTCTGGCCGCGTATTTTTTGCCGAATTCTTCGTAGGCGCTGTTTTCCTGGCCGGTGCCGAGCGTGACGCTGCGCGGCGGCGAAGGATCGACGAGGAAGTAAGCGAGCGCGCACAGGGCGACGATGGTGAGGACGCTGGGACCGGCGGTGGCAACCAGGTCGCGAAACGAGAACTGGGTAAACTTCCGGATTTTGGACATCGCACGTTGCAAAGGTTTCATGGTTCGGTACGATGCCAACAATCGCACAAACATGCAAGGGCTATCACTTCGGGGCGGGATTGGCGTTCTTGCATCTGCCGGCCCTGCATCCACAGTCCTTCTACAGTTCTCGCATCGGCCTTCCCTTTACTGTCCTCGCATCCACCGCCCTTATATCTACCGTTAACCTAAAAACCGTCTTTCCCGCGAAGGCGGGAATCCAAGTTCGTGCCGACGCCACAGGCGGCTCGCCAAAATTGGATTCCCGCCTTCGCGGGAAGTCTTTTTTGCCAGTGGCAGAAAAGACGGTCTTAAATGAAGCGGTACTAACCAAGCACCACTTTCAAATCGCCATCGCGATCAACGCACGCACTGCTTGGCCGTGCCATCCGTCGGCGGCTCGATCATCGGCATCAGGGTCGGCGCCAGCACCGTGAGCAACTGCACCGGCAAGGCACTGGTAAAGTCGTAGTCGGCCGACGACGGTCCATGTACATACGCCGTCATGCTGCCGAAAAAGCGCTCGCCGATGTTGAAGACGAACGTCGCCGAACGGTTCACGTAACGCGATTCGATCAGCCGCCCGCCAGCGCCATACACCTCGAAGCGCTGGTCGCCGGTACCGGTCTTGCCGCCCACGGCGATGATGCTGCCGTCGGCCATCTTGAAGGCCGTCTTGACCCGCTTGGCGGTACCATCCGACACCACGCCGCGAATCGCATCGGCCACCGCGCGCGCCACTTCCGGCGACAGGATCTGCTCGCCCGGCGCGCTCTTGGCCTGCTTGATCAGGGTTTCGTATGGTGTACCTTCGGCAAAGTGCAGCGAGTCGATGCGCTGCACCGGTTTGCGCACGCCCTTGTTGACGATAATGCCCATCATCTCGGCCAACGCCGCCGGGCGGTCGGCCGACGCGCCCAGGGTCGTCGCATACGACGGCACCAGCGAGTCGAACGGATAGCCCATCTTCTTCCACTGCGCGTGGATCTTCAGGAAAGCTTCGACTTCCAGCAAGCCGGCGATGCGGCGGTCCTGCGCGTGCTTGCGGTGGGTGTTGAACAGCCATGCATACACTTCCTGGCGCTGCTTGACGCTGGCCGCGATCATGTCCGAGTAGGTCGCGTTCGGGTTGGCGCGGAAGTAACCGACCAGCCACAGTTCGAGCGGGTGGATCGAGGCCAGGTAGCCGCGGTCGGCCAGCGACATGTTGGCCGGCGCATACTGGTCGTACATGCGCGCGATGCGATCGTCCGGCACTTCGTTGGCCGACACCAGGTTGTCCTTCACGAAGGCCGTGAACTGCGCCAGCGTGGCGTTCGGGGCGATGGTGCGATGCACGTTGGCCAGCCGGGTCGGGGTCGGACGGAAGCTCGCGAGCAGCACTTTTTCGGCGTCGGCCGCGTTCTTGCCCTTGTACTTGTTATAGAAGCGGCCGAGGAACTCGCGCCCTTCGCGGTCGGCGAAGCGGGCCAGGTATTCGGCGCGGCGCGGGTCGTCGGCGTCGGCCAGCAGCGCGGCCGAGGAACCGGGCAGCTGGAACATGTAGTAGCGCACCACGTCGCGCATCAGGCGCACGAACACCAGGTTGGTCGAGCTGCGCAAGGCCTGGCGCACGCTCATGACGCGCGAGTTGTCGAGCTTGCTGAAGTTGCCGAAGGTGTGCATGCCGCCGCCGGTGAAGAAGCCTTCGCCCGGGTTGCCCGAGTACTGGCGTTCGATCGCCGCTTCCAGCATGGCCGGCAGGTCGCGCGCGGCGCTGGCCGGCAAGGTCAAAAAGTATTCGATCGCCCACTGCGACAAGCGGTCCTTGGGATCGACCACCACCTTGCGCAGCTCGGCGGCGCTCATGCCGTTGTAGCGCTGGTACAGCTGGTCGATGATGTCCATGTAGGTCACCAGGGTGCGCAGCTTGGCGGTGGAGCCCAGATCGAGCTTGGCGCCTTCGTTGATGTCGAGCGGCTGGTCGTAGTTATCGGTCTGCACGCGCAGGTAGTTGGCCTTTTCGCCGCGTTCCATCAAGGTGAAGCTGTACACCACGTTGGCCGGGTCGCCGTTGCCCAGCATGCCCTTGCCGGTCAGGCCGGCCTCGCGCGCCGAGTCGGCGTCGCGCAGTTTGCGCAGCATGGCGGTGACGGCTTTTTGCGCTTCCGAGTCGAGCGTGCTGACCACCGACAGGTCGAGGCGGTCCACGTTGTACAGGCGGGCGTCGCCCAGCAAACCAGCCAGGTGCGTGCGCACGGCGTTCGAGGCCTTGCGCGACACGAAGGCATTGGCCGCCGGCGGCGCCACGCCGGAACCCTTGGCCGGCTCCAGCTTGAGCGCCAGCGCGGCGTCGCGCAACTGGGTCGTGATCACGCCGGCCTGGGCCAGCACGCGCAGGTGGGTGTTGGTCAGGTTTTCGAGGTCGTTGGCGCCGGCGCCCAGGTAGTGGGCCGGACGGCGCTGGGCGATCATCAGCGAGAGCGCCTGTTTGTATACCAGCGCGGCGTCGGGCGAATGCGGCTCGTCCTTGAGGAGCTTGTTCATGGCCGCGAAATCGCGTCCGTACCAGACCCACATGCCGTCGCCGATGCCGTTGACTTCACCGTAGCCGAGCTTGGCCGACAGCGGCACCGTGTTCAGGTAGTCGATGACGATCTGGCGCCGCGCCTTGGTGGTGTCTTCCCCGTACTGGTAGGCGCGCAGGGTGGCGGAGACCATCTGGCGCGCTTTTTCCGACAAGGAGCTGGTGCGTCCATCCGGCGAATGGCGGTATTTTTCGATCTGGGTGGCCAGCGTGCTGCCGCCGGCCGAGCGCTTGTCGCCGCCGCTGAACACGTGCAGCGACTTGTCGAAGACGGCCTTGCTGAAGCGGTCCCACTCGACCGCCGGATTGCGTTTCGGGTAGGTCGGGTCGAGCAGTTCGCGGTTTTCGATGAACAGCAGGCTTTTGACCAGCGAGGATGGCGCGTCGTCGAACTTCTCGTAGAAACGCTCCGGGTAGCGCGCCAAAAACAGCGGCTCGCCGCGGCAGTCGAGGATTTCGAGGCCGACCTTGGTTTTTTCGCGGTAGGTGGCGAACAGGCCCTGGTCGGCCAGTTCGACCATCTTGGGCGACAGGCGCGCCTGCGAATCGATCATGAAGTCGCGCGCCTTGAGCTTGGCCAGGTACTCGGGCATGTTGGCGTAGCCGAGCCGCTCATCGTACGGGCTGTCGTGCGGGAAGCGGATGTTGGTGCTCGGGCCTTTTTCGACCTTGTAGTTGATCTTTTTGGCGATGCCGGCGAAGTACTTGGCCTGCATCGACGAGGTGCGCACTTCATCGAGCAGCCACCAGACGCCGGCGCCCAGCAGGACCAGTAACAGCAAGCACAGGACCAGCTTGATGCGGCTGCGGCGGCGCGGAGGGGTGCCTTGCGGCTCGGTGGCGTGTTCGGAATCGGGCAAGGTAGCGCTGTCGGTATCGGAAGTGAGCAAGGTGTTGGTATCGGTATCGGTGGGCGTGGCGGCGGCGCTGGCGGCGTCGCCGGACACGAGGGACAGGTGGGAATGCGGCGCCGCCGTGCCGTCGTCCGGCGCGGGCGGCACCTGGCCGAGTTGGATCATTGCCGCACGGGCGCGCAATTTGCGCACCGCGCTGGCGACGATGCGGGGCCGTCGAGAACGACGATTACTTTCCATGATGGCTCAACCGGTTCAAATCAATCGTACCTGCAATCACCGCATCAACCTTCGCCATCGTGCAACGGGTCGCTTCGTGTGATCGGGTGGTCAATCGCATTCCTGAAATGTATAAAATGTCACGCATTGAATTCTCACTCGAATCTCACGCGCGTGTCATGCGCAAACGAGTGCTGCACGGTCACCATTCCACCACATCGGGTGAGCGTGGCGAAGGCATGTTCAAGAAAACTTGATCTGGTCGATTGTTTTTCGCAAAAAAACAACGGCTCAGCGCGCCGCGCAAAAGCGCTGCCGCAAAACGCGTCACATGCCGGTCACACTACGCGCCTGCGCCCGGCCCGCATGGAGCGAATTCGATCCGCATGGCGGCCAGCTGCGCGCACATGTCGGCGAACGCCGTCGCGGTCAGCGCCGGCTCGCCCTTGACGCCCAGTTCGATATGGCTGCGCGTGAGCGCGTCGCCCACGCTCGGCAGGCTGAATACCTTGACCGGGGCGTAGCGCGCTTCGAGTTCTTCCATCAGCGGATTGAGGGTCGACTCCATCGAGCCGTACACCAGCACCGACTGTTCGCTGTGCGGCTGGCGGTTGAACAAATGGCTGTAGTGGTTGTCGAGCACCCAGGCGATCATCGGCCAGGCCATCACCGGAAAGCCCGGCACGAAGTGGTGGGTGCCGACCGTGAAACCGGCGATCTTGTTGTAGGCGTTGGGGATCAGCGAGGCGCCTTCCGGGAACTCTGCCATTTTGAGGCGGTGCAGGTTTTCCGGGGAACCGAGGTCGACTTCCTGGCCGGCGTCGCGCGCCATGTCGCCGATGCGCTCTTCAATGTTGAGCCGCCCCTGCGGGTGCAAGGCCAAGGGTACGCCGAGCGCGCTGGCGGCGCACTGGCGCGTGTGGTCGTCCGGGGTGGCGCCGATGCCGCCGCAGGAGAACACGATGTCGCCGCTGGCCATGGTGCGCTTGAGGGTGGCGCTGATGCGCGCCGGATCATCGCCCAGGTACTCGGCCCAGTCCAGCTTGAGGCCGCGCTCGGCCAGCAGCTCCAGCACTTTGGGAAAGTGCTGGTCGCGCCGCTTGCCCGACAAAATTTCGTCGCCGATGATGATCAAACCGATTGCCATGTGATTCTCCGTTGGTGCATACGCTGTTGCAAACGCTGTTGTAAAAGTCGTCAGTGTGCCACGAAAGACTCAGGCCGGTGGCGGCGTGCCCGCCTCGACCTGCACCGCAACGCCGGCCAGCGGCGGGGTCTGGGACGCGCGCAGGTCGGCCAGCGCCTGCATGCAGTAGTACTGGAACCAGAGCGCGGTAAACACGAAGATGAGCACATACAGCCAGATCGAGATGGCCGCCAGGAACGGGAACAGCACGAACGACATGAGCGCGCCGCCCAGCCAGACGATGCCCGGCAGCGCGCCGATAAAGCCGGAAACGATGCCGATAAAGGTCAGTTGCGCGCGGTGACGGCGCCGGATGGCCTTCATTTCGTCGGCGCTGGCGTAGTCTTCCAGGGCGTCGTAGACCATCACGCGCGTGGTCAGGGCGCCCCACAACACCACCTGCACCAGCACCGCCAGCGGCGGCACGATGTACAGCGGCAGGGTCGCGATCCAGACCACCACGAACAGCAGCGAGGTGCTGATGTTGATCGCCAGGCCGGCCATGAAGCTGCCTTCGTTCCTGGCTTCGAGCGTGCTGAAATGGCGCGCCGCGACGTGGCGCGTGATCGGCGGCATGGCGGCCACGCCCATGAAGATCAGGGAGGTGGCGATCATCAGCGGCAGCAGGAGCAGCATGGCGATCAGCGGCACGATCACGGTTTTCAGGGCACCCATGCCGAATGTGCCGAGCATGCCGCTGGTGGTCTTGAACCAGTCGTGGTCCTGGAACAGGGTCTGGACATAGTCGAGCAGCGGCTGGAAGCCGAAGGCCAGCAGGACGGCCCACAGCAGCACCGACAGCACGAAGGGAATCACCGTCAGCAGCAGCATCTTGGGATTGGCCTGCGAGACGAGGGCGCGGCGGTAGGCGGTGGCGACGGGGCGCCAGGGAGTCTTGGTCATGGAAAGCGGTGGATGATAGTCAAAAAGTCCACGCAGTGTAGCGTGCTTTGGGCGCTGGCGGGGGTGCGTCAATAGCGCTTCGGCACGGCATGCACTACAATCGCCAATCACACCGATCTACTAAGGAAAACCATGTCCACTATTACTACCGATTCCGGCCTCCAGTACGAAGACACCATCGTTGGCGAAGGCGCACAGGCGCAAGCCGGCCAGCACGTCACCGTCCATTACACCGGCTGGCTGCGCAACGACGACGGCACCGCCGGCGCCAAGTTCGACTCCAGCAAGGACCGCAACGACCCGTTCCAGTTTCCGCTGGGCGCCGGCCGGGTCATCAAGGGCTGGGACGAAGGCGTGCAGGGCATGAAAGTCGGCGGCGCGCGGCGCCTGACGATTCCGGCCAGCCTCGGTTACGGCGCGCGCGGCGCGGGCGGCGCGATTCCGCCCAACGCCACGCTCATTTTCGACGTCGAACTGCTGAAGGTTTAAGCATGTCGACGGGCGCCCTGCCTTACGCGCTGGCGCTGCTGGTGGTGGCCGCTTCGAGCGGCTGCGCCGTCGTTGCGGTGACCGGCGCGGTGGTTGGCGCCGGCGTGGCGGTCGGCTCGGCGGCCGTTGGCGCCGGGGTCGCGGTGACCAAGGGCGCGGTCAAGGTGGCCACCTACCCGTTCCGCGACAGCGATGAGGAAAAGGCGGCCAAGGCCAAGGCCGAGGCCGAGGCCGAAGGCAGGAACTAGCAGTCCGCGCGCGTCGCGCGGTTTTTTGGTCCCGACATCCAGGTCCGGCAGGCTGCCAACCAGGCTTAGTTGGCAGCACCGGCGCTCAAGGCTGCCGCCGCCACTGCCTCGATATCAATCCGTTTCAAGCCCTGATTGACAATCTTGCGCACGCGCTCGCCTTCGGCGTTGGAGCGAAAGCAAATGTAGAGCCGCTTCTCTTCCAGCAGGCGGGGATGGAAACGC
Source organism: Massilia genomosp. 1 (assembly GCF_011682185.1). NCBI lineage: Bacteria > Pseudomonadati > Pseudomonadota > Betaproteobacteria > Burkholderiales > Oxalobacteraceae > Massilia > Massilia genomosp. 1. The sequence continues at coordinate 17,824 of NZ_WHJF01000064.1, read as the reverse complement.
AGCGTCGGCGCCACGGCGCGCAGGTCGGCGTCGTTGAGGATCAGGTGCTCGTACACGCGCCGGTCGATCAATACCAGCGGCACCCGCCTGGCGGCCAGCTTGCGCAGGTTTTGCTTGTCGTTCACCGCAGTATCGATCATTTGCTTTCCTTGGCGCACCCGCGTATCGAACTCGCTTGTATTGACATAACCTTCGACGACGCCGATCCGGTACTTCGACAGGTCGGCCACGGTTTCCCATTGAACCGGTGCGTCCGCGCGGTAGGCAAAGCCGAGCGGACCGCTGCCGATCGGGTCGGATACGAGAAAGTCGCGGGCCAGCCCGGCCGCGAGGTATTCGGGGTAATACCCGGCAAAGGGAGAATCGTGTTTGATCAGGGCGATCGCCCGGGTCCACGGAAAGTACTGAACTTCCAGGCGATAACCCATGCTGGCAAGCGCGGCGGCGATGACCGCCGTCGTCACGCCTTGCCGCGGCAGCGACGCTCCAGTGTAGGGAGGCCATTCGAGCGAGGAGAGCCGGATGACGCGGCTGGCATCGGCCGGCGGGCGCGCGGGCGTAGCGCCTGGCGCGCCGCTACAGAACAGCATGGCCAAGCCACAAGCCCACGCCGAAACAATATGTACGCCCGCTCGCATCATCGGCACCACGGATCAGGACAACGGTATGTCAATACGAAATCATACACCCAAACAGTGAAATTTGCCTTAGGGAAATTACATTTCCCTCGATTCCTGGCCCGCAACATCACCTTTTTGTTGCGCAAGCCGCTCAGTCGACACATTTTCAACCGTCTGTTGGCGCGACCAAGTAGACTCGTAGCCCCTGCCTACCCTGGAGTCATCCATGATGAAAATGCTTGCAACGCTCATGCGCGTGGCCGCCCTGGGACTGATGAGCGCCTGCGCCACCCCGGCACAGGACGAGCCGGCACTGCTGCTCATCGATGGGTCGCGCCTGCCGCCGGTCAACGTCAGCATGAGCGTGCCGAACCTGAGTCACTGCACCGACAGTGGCGACCAGACCCTGAGATTGAACGCCCAGCAGCCGGTCACGGTGCTGGTCCATGGCTGTTTCAGCTCGGCCGGGCGCTACCGTGGAATGGCCCAGGTACTGGCTTTTCACGGCCAGCAGACCGTGTGTTTCAATTACAACGACCGCGACAGCCTGCTTCGCAGCGCCGCCCAGCTCGACGCCGCACTCACCGGGCTGGCCCGGGGCTTGGACCAGCAGCCCATTACCGTCCTGGGCCACAGTCAGGGCGCCCTGATCGCGCGCAAGGCGATGTCCATCGGCCAAGCCGATGCCATCGGGGGCAAGGATGGGTCGCTGCGCCTGGTGACCGTATCGGGACCGTTCGGCGGCATTGCGGCGGCGCGCCATTGCGGCAGCCGCTTGTGGAAGACCCTCTCGCTTGGACTGGTCGGGCCGATCTGCCAGATCGTCACGGGCGATAAATGGTCGGAAATTACCTACACCTCGCCGTTCATCGTCGATCCACCCCCGCTCGATCCGCGCGTGAGGGATTTTCTCAAGATCGTGACCGATGAAGGCGGCAGCTGCCGGCGCATGAACCAGGGCGCTTGCGTGGAGTCGGATGCGATTTTTTCCCTGGCGGAGCAACGCAACCCGGCGATTGACACCGATCCGCGGGTCAAGATCGTGGAGGTGAAGGCGGGTCATGTCGAGATTGTGGGCAACAATCGCGAGGGGCCGGTAAAGCTGATCGCCGTATTGCAAGAACAGGGAGTGATCAAGCCGACCGCACCGGAACAAAAGGAGAAGTTCGGCCTGTTGCTGACCCGCTTGTTCGGGGAAGCGGCCCGCTGAGATAGGCTCTTGGCCTCGGCTGGCGAAGCTGAGCATGTCCTCTAATCTCTTGGGCTTTTCCGGGGTTTGGCGTGCAAGCTGCGCTAAGATTCTCATCCTATATTTCAGCCACCCCAGGAGACACGATGAGTTTGCAGGAACAGTTTGACCAGGCCTTGGCCGATTCCAAAAATCTGCCCGAGCGTCCGGATAATCAAACCTTGTTGAAGATTTACGCACTCTACAAGCAAGCATCGGCCGGCGACACCGACGGCAACCGTCCCGGCATGACCGACTTCGTCGCCCGTGCCAAGTACGATGCGTGGGATGCTGTCAAGGGCACGTCCAAGGACGAGGCCATGCAGCAGTACGTCGACCTGATCGACGAATTGAAGGGCTGAGAGCCCCCCCCCCCGGCGCGGCCGCGTCAGGCTGCGCCGAACACCGCTTTCATCTTTTCCGTCACTTTCGCCTCGATTGTCGACGCGAACGCACTCATCAGGAACCCCAGGCGGATATGCATCGCCACCCGCTGCGCTTCCAGCGCCAGCGATCCGTGCACGCCGCTGCGCTCGAAATGGAGCACGTCGCCCTGCCACGCGCAGGTCAGGCCATATTCGGCGGCAATCTTGTCGGCCACTTTCTGGGCCGCTTCGCGCGCCTTGATCGGTGTCAGGCTATGCTCCTGAACGATGCTGATGTCAGCCATGACTTTCCTTGTTGTGTTTTTCGCGCACATGATACCTTGTTGAGCTCGCCCCGCCTAGTTCGGCTCCGCCCGCTGCCGCTTCCCGTCCTATAATGCTTCTCGGCTACTTTTTATCGGAATGACATGAGCGACATGCAACTCATCGCCGCGGTCCTGTTCGGGCTCGCCCTGGCGCACACCTTTGCCGCCAAGAGTTTCGAACGCCTGGCCGACCGCTATCCGCGCCACGCCGGGCTGTTCCATTTCTTCGGCGAAGTCGAGGTCGTGTTCGGCCTGTGGGCGCTGGTGCTGATCCTGGCCATGGCCTTCATGGTCGGCGGCAAGGAAGCGATCGACTACGCCGAATCGCGCACCTACACCGAACCGCTGTTCGTGTTCGTGATCATGGTGGTGGCGGCCTCCAGGCCGGTGCTCGAAGCGATCCGCGCCGTCATCGCCACCCTGGCGCGCCTGGCGCCGCTGCGCACGCCGATGGTCAATGTGTGGCTGTGCCTGTCCCTGGTGCCCCTGCTCGGCTCGCTCATCACGGAACCGGCCGCCATGACCCTGGCCGCGCTGATGCTCGCGCCCCAGATTTTTCGCAAGGACATGCCCGAGTGGCTCAAGTACGCCGCCCTGGGCGTGCTGTTTGTCAATGTGTCGATCGGCGGCACGCTCACCTCCTTCGCCGCGCCGCCGGTGCTGATGGTGGCCTCCACCTGGCACTGGGACAGCGCCTTCATGGCCTCGACCTTCGGCTGGCGCGCCGCCATCGCCGTGCTGATCAATGCGACCGTGGTGAGCGTCATGCTGCGCCGGCACATCGTCGAGGCGCCCGCGCCGGCCCCGGATGAGGTCAAGGTGCCGCTGCTGGTGATCGCGATCCACCTGGCCTTCCTGGCGGGGGTGGTCGGCTTTGCGCACCATCCGGTCATCTTCATGGGCCTGTTCATGTTCTTCATCGGCTTCACCCATGCGTATGACAAGTACCAGAATCCCCTGATCCTGAAGGAAGGCTTGCTGGTCGGCTTCTTCCTGGCCGGGCTGGTGGTGCTGGGCGGCATGCAGCAATGGTGGCTGCAACCGATCGTGTCAAGCATGGGGCCGACCGCCCTGTTTTTCGGCGCCACCGCGCTGACCGCGATCACCGACAACGCCGCCCTCACCTACCTCGGCTCGCTGATCGGCGGCTTGTCCGACCAGGCCAAGTACATGCTGGTGGCCGGGGCGGTGGCCGGCGGCGGCCTGACCATCATCGCCAACGCCCCCAATCCGGCCGGCGCGGCGCTGGTGCGCGATGGCTTCGAGGACGAATCGATCGGCGTGGCCGGGCTGCTGGCGGGCGCGCTGCCGCCGACCATCGTGGCGATGATCATGTTCCTGCTGTAGCGCGATGTGGCCGCTCGCTTGCGCTGCGTCAAACCCGCGCAGCGTTATCAGGGCGACCATTTCTGTTCAGTTCGCTTGAATTGGCAGGAAAACAAGTCTTGGTTTTTGAGCAAGCAAGAGCGCATTTGCTTATGTGGATTGTGTATAAGCCTCAATTGTGGGAACAAGCGAATTGCCTTAAAATACAGTGCTTTGCTATGGTTGGCGTTAGCCCTGCCACCGGCCCGCAGCACCCTTTTCACTGATAGGACTGTTATGACCCACGTTGTCACCGAATCGTGCATCAGCTGTCGTTACACCGATTGCGTCGATGTATGCCCGGTAGATTGTTTCCGGGAAGGCCCGAATTTTCTGACGATCGATCCGGACGAGTGCATCGATTGCGCTGTGTGCGTGGCCGAATGTCCCGTCAACGCCATCTTCGCGGAAGAAGATGTGCCGGCCGACCAGCAGCAGTTCATCAAGATCAACGTTGAACTGGCGCGCGCCTGGCCGTCCATCACCAAGACCAAGCCGGCCCTGCCCGACGCGGAACAGTGGAAAGACGTCCAGAACAAGATCGATCAGCTGATCCGTTAAGCCAGCCAGCAGCCCCGCCGGACCGCCCACGCGGCCCGGCGCCAGGGTTCGCGCCAGCAAGATCGTCTTCATCGTGGCACACTGTCGGCCATTCGCAGCAACGCCCGATGCAGCACTGCAAGCTGCAAGCCCACCCCAAAATCAACAGGAAGTAAGCGCATGACTATCATCGCCAACCATGAAGCAGGCAGCGTCGCTGCCAATAGTTCCTTTGCCGGCGCCATCGAGTCCGATGCCGTGATCATCGGCGCAGGCCCGGTCGGATTGTTCCAGGTGTTCGAGCTCGGCTTGCTGGAAATTAAGGCCCATGTGATCGATTCGCTGCCGGCCGTGGGCGGGCAGTGCGTGGAACTGTATCCCGACAAGCCGATCTACGATATTCCGGCCGTGCCGGTATGCACCGGCCAGGAACTGACCGACAACCTGCTCAAGCAGATCGAGCCGTTCGAGCCGACCTTCCACCTGAACCAGGAAGTGACCGTGGTGCAGCGCCGTGAAGACGGCCGCTTCAACGTTGAAACCTCGACCGGCACCCGGTTCATCACCAAGACCATCTTCATCGCGGCCGGCGTCGGTTCGTTCCAGGCGCGCACGATCAAGGTCGACGGCATCGAAGCGTTCGAGGGCACCCAGGTGCATTACCGGGTCAAGGATCCAAGCCAGTTCGAAGGCAAGAACCTGATCATTTGCGGCGGCGGCGACTCGGCGCTGGACTGGGCCCTCAATTTCGTGGGCAAGGCCGAATCGGTCGTGCTGCTGCACCGCCGCGAAGACTTCCGCGCCGCGCCGGCATCGGTGGCGAAGATGAAGGCGCTGTGCGAAGCGTATGAAATGCAGTTGATCATTGGCCAGGTGACCGGTTTCGATGAAAAAGACGGCAAGCTGAGCGAAGTCAAGGTGACCGGCGCCGACGGCGTGACCCGCCGCGTACCGCTCGACATGCTGCTGGTGTTCTTCGGCCTGTCGCCGAAACTCGGCCCGATCGCCGAATGGGGCCTGGACATCGAGCGCCGCCAGCTCAAGGTGCAGAACACCGAGAAGTTCGAAACCAACGTGCCGGGCATTTTCGCGGTAGGCGACATCAACACCTATCCGGGCAAGAAGAAGCTGATCTTGTCGGGCTTCCACGAAGCGGCGCTGGCTGCCTTCGGCGCCGCGCCGTACATCTTCCCGGACAAAAAGATCCACATGCAGTACACGACGACCTCGCCGAAACTGCACAAGATTTTGGGTGTCGAGACGCCGACCTTCGATTAAGCGCCGTCCCCGTCGTTCGCGCCACAACAATGCCCCGCTCAGCCGGGGCATTTTTCATGCTGCGTTAAGTAGCTCATAAACGAAACGCGCCGTTGTGTGTTAAAACGGTGTACCAAACACGCTTGGCTTGCCTGAAACTGACAGCCGCGTTCAATTTCCAACAAGAACGCAAAATTGCAGTCACTCCTTTCAAATGACCTATAATTAATCAGCACCCCTTACGCAAACGATTGCAAGGCAACGATTACAACGAAGGAATATGTATGCTTTACCAATTGCACGAGATGCAACGCTCATTCCTGACGCCACTGATGCAGTGGGCCGACGCCTCATCCAAACTTTTTTCCAATCCGGTGTCCCCGTTCGCGCACACGCCGTTCGCGCAGCGTATCGCCGCTGGCTACGAGCTGATGTACCGACTCGGCAAGGATTACGAAAAGCCGGCGTTCGACATCACATCGACCGTCATCGACGGCGAAACGGTCGGCATCGTGGAGCAGGTCGTCCAGACCCGCCCGTTCTGCCGCCTGCTGCACTTTAAAAAAGACCTGAACGACAAGGCGATTGAAAAGCTGGCCCAGCCGAAAGTGCTGCTGGTCGCGCCGCTGTCGGGCCACCATTCGACCCTGCTGCGCGATACCGTGCGCGGGCTGCTGACCGGCCACGACGTGTACGTCACCGACTGGACCGATGCGCGCATGGTGCCGCTGACCGAAGGCGCGTTCCACCTGGACGACTATATCTACTACGTGCAGGATTTCATCCGCCTGCTGGCACCCGATCTGCATGTCATTTCAGTGTGCCAGCCGACCGTGCCGGTGCTGGCGGCGATCTCGCTGATGGCCACGGCCAAGGATCCGCTGCTGCCGAAAACCATGACCATGATGGGCGGCCCGATCGACCCGAGCAAGTCGCCCACCGCGGTCAACGACCTGGCCATCGAAAAGCCGTTCTCGTGGTTCGAAAACACGGTGATCTACGCGGTGCCGGCCAACTATCCGGGCTTCGGGCGCAAGGTGTATCCGGGCTTCCTGCAGCACGCCGGATTCATCGCCATGAACCCCGGCCGCCACGCGCAGAGCCACCGCGAGTTCTACAACCACCTGGTGGCGGGCGACGACGAACCGGCCGAAGGCCATCGCCAGTTCTACAACGAGTACAACGCGGTGCTCGACATGCCGGCCGAGTACTACCTCGACACCATCAAGACGGTGTTCCAGGAACACCGCCTGCCGAAGGGCACATGGACCGTCGGCGGCAATCTGGTGCGTCCGCAGGACATCACCACGGTGGCGCTGTTTACGGTCGAAGGCGAGTTGGACGACATCTCCGGCGCCGGCCAGACCCAGGCCGCGCACGATCTGTGCAGCGGCATCCCGGCCGACATGCAGCAGGATTTCGTGGCGCCGAAATGCGGCCACTATGGCATCTTCTCGGGCCGTCGCTGGCGCGAGGTGATTTGCCCGAAGATCGGCGAATTCATCCAGAAGCACGGCTGATTTTCCCTTCCCTTCCAAAAATGCCGCACGCGGGTCACGTCCCGTGTGCGGCATTTTTTTCGTCCGTGGCGGCGCGCCGCGCGGCGCCTCGCGCGCTGAGGATGGCGGGCGGCGACTATAATGTCGCTTTCCCACCCGCTTGCCGCCCGCCGCCGTGACCAAGACCCTGGCCGACCACATCGAAGACCTGCTGCCGCAGACCCAATGCACCAAATGCGGCTACCCCGCCTGCCGCCCGTACGCCGAAGCGATCGCCGACGGCACGGCCGACATCAACCAGTGCCCGCCGGGCGGCATCGAGGGCGTAGCGCGCCTGGCCGCGCTGTTGGGACGCAAGGTCATCCCGATCAATCCGGCCAACGGCGTGGAGCGTCCGCGCCCGGTGGCGTTCATCGATGAAGCGCTGTGCATCGGCTGCACCCTGTGCATCCAGGCCTGCCCGGTGGACGCGATCATGGGCGCGGCCAAGCAGATGCACACGATCCTGCCGAGCCTGTGTACCGGCTGCGACCTGTGCGTGGCGCCCTGCCCGGTCGACTGCATCAGCATGATGGCGGTGACGGGCGAGCGCACCGGCTGGGCCGCGTGGTCGCAGGAGCAGGCCGACGCGGCGCGCGAGCGGCACGACTTGCGTAGCGCGCGCCTGCAGCGCGAACGCGAGGAAAACGATGCGCGCCTGGCCGCCAAGGCCGTCGCAAAGATGCAGGAAGTGACGGCGCAGCCGACCAACACGCCCGACGAAGTCGCCGAGAAGGAGCGCAAGCGCGCCATCATCGCCGCCGCCATGGAGCGCGCACGCCAGAAGGCGGCGCCGCCTCCGGAAAAATGACATGAATCCAGCTAAACGTTTTGACATTTTCAGCCGCCTGCGCGCGGCCAATCCGCACCCGACCACGGAACTGGACTACACCACGCCGTTCGAACTGTTGATCGCCGTGCTGCTGTCGGCCCAGGCGACCGACGTGGGCGTGAACAAGGCCACGCGCCTGTTGTACCCGGTGGCCAATACGCCGGCGGCCATCCTGGCGCTGGGGATCGACGAACTCAAATCCTACATCCAGACCATCGGCCTGTATCACACCAAGGCCAAGAACGTCATGGCGACGTGCCAGATGCTGATCGAGCTGCACGGCGGCGAAGTGCCGCATTCGCGCGAGGCGCTCGAAGCGCTGCCGGGAGTGGGACGCAAGACCGCCAACGTGGTGCTCAACACGGCCTTTGGCGACCCGACGATTGCGGTCGACACGCATATTTTCCGGGTGTCGAACCGGACCGGCATCGCGCCGGGCAAGGATGTGGTGGTGGTCGAGCAAAAGCTGCTCAAATTCGTGCCCAAGGAGTTTTTGCAGGATGCGCACCACTGGCTGATTTTGCACGGGCGCTACACCTGCATCGCGCGCAAACCCCTGTGCTGGAACTGCATGATCGCCGACCTGTGCGAGTACAAGGCAAAGACGCCGGCGCCGGCGGTGAAGTAGGCCCCGGGTCGGGCGCGCTTTTTTGGAGAATCTTATGACAGGCGAAGTGCATCATCAACATGGCGCGCTGCTGCGCGCGCTACGCGCCGACATCACCACCTTGCAGGTCGACGCCATCGTCAACGCCGCCAACTCGTCCCTGCTTGGCGGCGGCGGGGTCGATGGCGCGATCCACCGCGCGGCCGGGCCGGAGCTGGTGCATGAATGCCGCCTGCTCGGCGGCTGCAAGACCGGCGAGGCCAAGGCCACCAAGGCGTATCGCCTCCCGGCCACATGCATCATCCACACGGTCGGCCCGGTCTGGCGCGGAGGCGGCCACGATGAAGCGGCGCTGCTGGCGAGCTGCTACCGGCGCGCGATCGGCATCGCCGCCGCGCGCGCGCTGGCGTCGATCGCCTTCCCGGCGATCAGCACCGGCATTTACGGCTACCCGCCGGCACTTGCCGCCAACGTAGCGGTAGCGACCGTACGAGAAGCGCTGTTGACGGCGCCAAGCTTGCGCGAGATCGTTTTCTGCTGTTTTTCCGGCGCCGACCTGGCACTCTACGAAGCCGAACTCCTCAAGCACTAGCCGTCAGGTCAGGTCGGCGTATCGACGAAGTCCCAGTCGGCGTGCTGGAAGCGCACCAGCCAGTTGAGGGCGTGGTGGCGTTCCATGACCACGTCCGGGTCCGCCCCGAACTCGGCGCCGGTCTTTTTCAGGCGGATCTGGCGGATATTCCAGTGCAGGCGGTAGGTCTGGTCGAGCGCGTCGACAATCTGGCCCGCGTCGCGCAGTTGCGGCCCGCGCATCTCGATCTGGCGCGCCACCGCGGCGGACGTGTCGCACGGCGCATCGGGATACGGCAGCTGGTCGACCATGCCCAGCGCCCACTGCAGCACGTACAAGCTCTCGTAACGCCACAGGAACTGCGCGCATTCGTGCTCGGACGGCGTCTCCAGCGCCAGGAAGGCGCGTTCGGCCGCCGACAGGCTGTCGTCCGCCAGCGGCATTTTATCGAGCAAGGTGGCGACCGGCATCGGCTCGCCGGCAGCGACCGATTCGGCGCGCAGGGCGACCAGCAGCAAGGCGCGCGCGCGGCCGATGACTTCGTCGCGCTCGCGCAGGGTCAGTTCTTCTTCGCACACCAGCGGCGGCAGGCTGTCGGGCACCGTGATGCCGCGCGCGGCCAGCATCGCTTCGGTGGCGCTCTTGCGCGTCCACGCCTGCGCCGGATACGGCACGCTGGCGTCGGTGACGGCCTGGCCGTCGGCGACGTTGATCAGCACATGGCCGTCGGGATCGCGCACGTGGCCATCGGGCGTAAACAGCAGCGCGTTCGCAGCGCGCGCCCACGCGTGCAGCTCGGGCAGCGCGTCGTCGGCCACCTCCATGCTCAGGTGATGCCGGACCCGCTGCATGTGCAGGATGACGTGGTATTTATCGCGCGTCATCGCTTCCGTGCCGCGACTGAACACATAGCCGCAGAAGCCGTGCAGGTGAACCAGCAGTTCGCCATCGGACAGGTCGCGCCGCCCTTGCAGTTGGTGGGCGAAGGCCGGCTGCGCGATCGTGTGGCGCGTGCAGTAGACGTTGTACAACGTGGTCGCGCCGGTCGGCGCGGCCGGAACCACGGCTTGCGGGCGGGCGAAGATACGCTTGAGTGAATTGATCATGGGGCTCGGTGGAACGATGGCGAAATTGCCATCATACCGGCGCGGCGCGATTTTCGGCAGGATCATTGCGCCGTGTACCCGCCCGCCAGGCAAACGCCGGCTTGCTAGTCTTCGATGGTCAGCACGTTGCCGCTGTCGTCGACGGTGGCGGCGACGCTGTTCTCGACCATCTGCCCGGCCGCGTTCTTGCCCCGGAAAGTGGTCCGCACGCTCATGCCGGCGCCGGTATCGAGCTTGCTCGTTTCCACATGCTGGTAGCTGGCCGGGTTCATCATGGTGCGCTTGAGTTCGGCCTGCAGCTTGAGATGCGCGCCGCTGCGCTGGTCGAACTGGCGCGCCAGCATGGCCTCGCGACCGTTGGCGGCGCTGGCGCGCCCGGTCTCGGCCTGTTCGCGCGCGCCGGTTTCCTTCAGTTCGGCGTCGAGCGCGGCCACCCTGGCGGCGTAGCGCGCAGTCGAAGGATCGAGCGTCGCCAGGCGCTGGTACAGGGCCAGGCGCTGGCGCAGCGGCACCGCCGCCTCGTCCTTGAGGCCCGCTTCGGTGTCGATGACGTCAATCGACACGCGCAGTTTGTCGAGGTCCGCATCGGGGGTGCGGGCGGCGTGCTTGTCGATCAGCGCGCGTGCCTCGGTCAGCGCGCCGCGATCGCGCCTGGCCGCAATGTCGGCCAGGATGGCCGGTTTCGCGGCCAGAAAGCGCGCATGTTCGCCGGCACGCGCCTTGGCCAGGGCCTGGACCTTGTCGTTCTCGCGCCGGGCGTCGCGCGCCTCCATCACGTCGATGTTTTCCGACATGCCGACCCAGGCCTGGGCGATGAACAGCAGGACGAAGGCGATGCCCATGGCGCGCCCATGCAGGTTCAAGCCGGTCCGCTCGATGATCCAGCGGCTCGATGGCGGCGCGCACACCAGCATGCCGGTCAGGGTCACGAAAAACAGCACAACGCTGTAGGTAATGGCGTAGTAGAGGATCCCGAAGAGCAGGAACACCAGCACCCCGACCCAGCCCAGGAACTTGAAGAAAAACGCTTTCATGGCGGCCCCGGCGCAATCAGTCGAAGCTGGCCGGGATCAGAGCAGGACCAGGTTGTCGCGGTGGATCAGCTCCGGGCCTTCGAGGAAACCGAGCAGCTTTTCGATCTCGGACGAGGGCTTGCGCAGGATGCGGCGCGCTTCGCCGCTGGTGTAGTTCGACAGCCCGCGCGCCACCTCGGCGCCGTCTTCGGACAGGCAGGTGATGACGGCGCCGCGTCCGAACTCGCCGCGCACTTCGATCACGCCGATCGGCAGCAGCGACTTGCCTTCTTTCGACAGCTTTTGCACCGCGCCGGCGTCCAGCACCACCTTGCCGGCGGTGTGCAGATGGTCGGCCATCCACTGCTTGCGCGCGGTCAGGCGCCCGGTCTGGGCGCGCAGCTCGGTGCCGATCGCTTCACCGGCGGCCAGGCGCGTAAGCACGTCGCTGTCGCGGCCCCAGGCGATGATGGTGTGCGCGCCCGAGCCGGCGGCGCGCCTGGCGGCCAGGATCTTGGTCAGCATGCCGCCGCGCCCGATGCTGCTGCCGGCGCCGCCGGCCATCGCTTCGAGCGCCGGGTCGCCCGCCTTGCCATGGGCGATCAGCACCGCTGCCGGGTCCTTGCGCGGGTCGGCGCTGTACAGGCCCTGCTGGTCGGTGAGGATGACCAGGGCGTCGGCTTCGATCAGGTTGGCCACCAGCGCACCCAGGGTGTCGTTGTCGCCGAACTTGATTTCGTCGGTGACGACGGTATCGTTCTCGTTGATGATCGGGACCACGCCCAGGCGCAGCAAGGTGGTGAGCGTGGAGCGCGCGTTCAGGTAGCGTTCGCGGTCGGCCAGGTCGGCGTGGGTGAGCAGCACCTGGGCCGTGCCCAGACCGTGCGCGCGAAAGCTGGTTTCGTAGATCTGCGCCAGGCCCATCTGGCCGACGGCGGCGCAGGCCTGCAGTTCGTGGATGTCGGTCGGGCGCTTCTCGAAGCCGAGGCGCAGCATGCCTTCGGCGATGGCGCCGGAGCTGACCATCACGACTTCTTTGCCGAGGGCGCGCAAGGCGGCGATTTGCGCGGCCCAGCGCGCGATGGCGGCGTGATCGAGCCCGCGCCCGTCGTTGGTGACGAGGGAGGAGCCGACTTTGATGATGATGCGGGTGGCGCTCTGGATGACGGAATTCATGGGGCAGCGGCTCTTATCAGCGCGGGCGCAAGGCAAGCAGCAGGAGGCCTGCCGCCAGTTCGATCCCGCAAACGACTAACAATAATCCCTGGGGCAGGCCGATGGCGAAGGCCGCTGCAAAGCGGCCGGCCGGCTGCGCCAGGAGGAACAATGCGGTGATGTCGCCGAGGACAGGCTGGTCGGCCCGCCTTGCTGCCAGCAGCCCCAGGAACGCTTGTGCGAACCTGAGACCGACATAGACGGCGAAGAACTGGCTGTAGCCGTTCACGCCGACGAGAAACACGCCCATGGCGGTCGCCACCCGGTCCGGGTTCATCATGGCCGCCAGGGCGGACAGTGAACTGGCCAGGGCGACCAGATTCAGAAGCTGCGCGCGCAGCCTCTGTTTGAGCATGGGTACTGCCAACTTAGTCGAGGATCTTGAAGCGCGGATCGTCCGGATCGATCGACGCAATGCCGCGTGCTTCTTCGGTCATCTGCGTTTCTTCGGCGCGGTGCTCGCTCTTCTTGATGGTCTCGAGGTGCAGGTAGATGGCGTTGACCAGCTCCGGGCAGCCTTCGTGGCTCAGGGCCGAGATTTCGAACACAGGACCCTTCCAGGCCATGCGCTTGACGAAATCCTTGACCAGCTTCTTGCGGTCTTCTTCCGGCACCACATCGAGCTTGTTCAAGACGAACCAGCGCGGCTTGTCGACCAGCGACTCGTCGTACTTTTCGAGTTCCTTGATCAGGGCCTTGGCTTCCTTGACCGGATCGACATTGGTCTCGAACGGGGCCATGTCCACGATGTGCAGCAACAGGCCGGTACGCTGCAGGTGGCGCAGGAACTGGTGGCCGAGGCCGGCGCCTTCGGAAGCGCCTTCGATCAAGCCGGGAATGTCGGCGATGACGAAGCTCTTCTCGTGCGACACGCGCACCACGCCCAGGTTCGGGTGCAAGGTGGTGAACGGGTAGTCGGCGATCTTCGGCTTGGCGTTCGAGACGGCCGTGATGAAGGTCGACTTGCCGGCATTCGGCATGCCCAACAGGCCCACGTCGGCCAGCACCTTCAGTTCCAGGCGCAGCTCGCGCCGTTCGCCTTCCTTGCCCTCGGTCTTTTGACGCGGAGCGCGGTTGGTGGAGGACTTGAAGTGGATATTGCCCCAGCCGCCCTCGCCGCCCTTGGCCAGCAGTTCGGTCTGGCCGTGTTCGGTCAGGTCGGCGATGATCTCGCCGTTGTTGTTATCGACGATCAAGGTGCCGACCGGCATGCGCATATGGATGTCTTCCGCGCCCTTGCCATAGCAATCGGCGCCGCGGCCTGGTTCGCCGTCCCGGCCCTTGTGCATCTTGGAGTAACGGAAGTCGACCAGGGTGTTGATGTTGCGGTCCGCAACGGCCCAGATAGAGCCACCCTTGCCGCCGTCGCCGCCGTCCGGGCCGCCGAAAGGCCGGAATTTCTCGCGACAGAACGATGCGCAGCCATTGCCGCCGTCGCCGGCGATGACCTCGATTTTTGCTTCGTCGATAAACTTCATATTTTGTGCCGCCCTAAAACTAAAAAGGCTCTACCGTGGGCAGAGCCTTTCAATGGAAGGCTTGCGCCTTACAAATGTGCGCCATGACAGCGCGGATACAACTTACGCTGCGACTGCTGCTGGAGCTGCGTCGTTAGCAACAACGGTAACGAACTGCTTCGAGCCTGCGCCCTTGACCACGAACTTCACCTTGCCGTCGACCAGCGCGAACAAGGTGTGATCCTTGCCGGTGCCGACGTTTTCGCCTGCGCGCACCGGGGTGCCGCGCTGACGGATGATGATGCCGCCGGCATTGATGGTCTGGCCGCCGTAGACTTTAACGCCGAGGCGCTTTGATTCTGAGTCACGGCCGTTGCGCGTTGTGCCGCCGCCTTTTTTGTGTGCCATTTAAATACTCCTGGATAGCTGGTTAACTTTGGACTGATCTAGCCGGGCGCTTGCGCGCCTGGCACACGGAATTAACCGTTGATCGAAACGATTTGAATTTCGGTGAAATTCTGGCGATGGCCCTGATGCTTTTGGTAGTGCTTACGACGACGCATCTTGAAAATCTTCACTTTATCGTGACGACCGTGTGCCACAACAGTTACCAGTACCGTTGCACCTTCGACCAATGGCGCACCAAACTTGATGGTGTCGCCCGCGCCTACTGCGAGAACTTGATCGATGGTGAGTTCGGAACCAATGTCTGCCGGTATCTGTTCTACTTTAAGTTTTTCGCCAGCGACAACTTTGTATTGTTTGCCACCGGTTTTTATGACCGCGTACATGATAGGAAACCTCATCAAATGTTAAAAAATTCCCTGGCCGGAGCCGGGGGAACCGCAGATTATACATGGATTGGTTTTTTTCGTCAAAAGACATGCACAGGGCCACATGTTCGTGGTATGTCGGCAACGACGTGGCGCGACGCGGACACACGCCGGGCGCTGCCGGCGGGCGGGCGTAACCGTAGAGCATAGGGCGGAAACAGGCGGCTTGTCGTATAATCGCCGCACCTAATGTCCATTGCAGGTTCGCCTTGTCCGCCGCCATCTTACACGCACAACAAAATTCCATAGCCCAATCGATCGCTCCGGACATGGAGGCAGTCAACACGGTGATCCGCGCGCGCCTGCATTCCGAGGTCAGCCTGGTCAACCAGATCGCCGAATACATCATCAGCGCCGGGGGCAAGCGCATCCGGCCCGTGCTGGTGTTGCTGGTGGCTAACGCCTATGCTTACCAGGGCACGGCCCACCATGAGCTGGCCGCCGTGGTCGAATTCATCCACACCGCCACCCTGCTGCACGACGACGTGGTCGACGAATCGTCGATGCGGCGCGGGCGCCAGACCGCCAACGCGCTGTTCGGCAATGCCGCTTCGGTGCTGGTGGGCGACTTCTTGTACTCGCGCTCGTTCCAGATGATGGTTGGCCTGAACAATATGCGCGTGATGCAGATCTTGTCGGACGCGACCAATGTGATTGCCGAAGGCGAAGTGCTGCAACTGCTCAATATGCACGATCCGGATGTGACGCAGGAAAGCTATCTGAAAGTCATCCGCTCCAAGACCGCCAAGCTGTTCGAGGCGGCGGCGGAACTGGGCGCGCTCATTTCCGGCGCCAACGATGAGCAGATCAGTGCGGCCGGCGAATACGGCCGCTCGCTGGGCACGGCCTTCCAGTTGATCGACGACGTGCTCGACTACGCGGGCGACGCCAGCGAAATCGGCAAGAACGTCGGCGACGACCTGCGCGAAGGCAAGCCGACCCTGCCGCTGATCTGGCTGATGGAAAACGGCACGCCCGAGCAGCGCGAGCTGGTGCGCAATTGCATCGAGCAAGGCGACGAGCAGCATTTCGACGCAATCCTGGCGGCGGTGACCAGCAGCGGCGCGCTCGACTTCACGCGGCGCGAGGCCGACATTGCGGCCAAGCGGGCGGCGGATGCCATCGCCGGGCTCCCGGAGAGTTTGTACAAGCAAAGCCTGCTGCAACTGTGTACCTTCGCAGTTGACAGGAACCACTGACGCTATTAATTTATCAGGTGTGAGATCTGACCACCCGTCGGGGTGTGGCTCAGCCTGGTAGAGCGCTGCGTTCGGGACGCAGAGGCCGGAGGTTCGAATCCTCTCACCCCGACCAGAAATCGCCGCGCCAATCAAGCACCGGTAAAGCCCCAGCGATGGGGCTTTTTCATTTCCGTGCCATTGGTGACCAGCTATCGCCTTCTGACGTACGGCGACGTACACTCGGCTCCTCGCTCGCGCGACAACAGCGCGTCAATTCTTCCAGCTGGGTTTTGTCCCGCCCATCATCTGCGATAATAGTCAGCTCCGAATCCGGAAAGTCAGCAGCCTCGGCGTCTGAACCCCGCCACTGTTTGAAAAACTCGCGGAAGGATATGGACCGACTACCAGCACCTCCGCTACAAAGAAATTTTGACCTGACAAGTCGCTGAAGTACCTGCCGACGCCATAACGTCGCTACGAAAGGATGGACCATGAATTTCCCCCGTTTACCCGCGCTGTTGCTGCTGGTGTCGACCGCTGTCGGCGCCCACTCGCACGCGCTCGCGCAGACCCCATCCGCGCGCGCGGCCAACGCCGCCGACACATCCATGCTGGCCGACGCCCGCAAAGGTTTTCGCACCACCCCGATCCGCAAGGCGCGCGCGCAAGAGCCCATCCCCGCGCCGCCCGCCGGTATTTTCAAGCTCGTGCGTTACGATGCCGCCCCCGGCAAACTCGGCGCTTACCTCACACCCGATCCGAAGGATGGGAAAAAGCATCCGGCCATCGTCTGGATGACCGGCGGCGACTCCAACACCATTGGCGATGTCTGGTCGCCGAATCCAGTCAACAACGACCAAAGCGCGAGCGCTTTCCGCAAGGCTGGTATCGTGATGATGTTCCCGTCTCTACGCGGCGGCAACGATAATCCCGGCGAACACGAAGGTTTCCTCGGCGAAGTCGACGACGTGCTCGCCGCCGCAGCCTACCTGGCCAAACAACCCTACGTCGACCCGGACCGGATTTACCTGGGCGGGCACAGTACCGGCGGCACCCTGGCGCTGCTCACCGCCGAGATCTCGCCGCGCTTTCGCGCTGTCTTCGCTTTCGGCCCGGTCGGCGAGATCGATGGCTACGGTGGCCGCTTTACCAGCTTCAATCCCGCCGATCCGCGCGAAGCCTTACTGCGCTCGCCGGCGCGCTGGCTGGCATCGGTGCGCTCGCCTGTGTTTGTCATCGAAGGCGCGACCGGCAACGTCGATTCGCTGCTCGCCATGCGCAGCGCGACGAGCAACCCGCACATCCGTTTCATTCCGGTCAAGGGCGCGGACCACTTCAGCGTACTGGCGCCTGCAAACCGCGTAATCGCACAGAAAATCCTGCACGACAGCGGTGCGCTCACCAACATCACCTTGTCGGCCCCGGAAATCACGCCCTGAGCGGGCGCGCTAACGTCACCCCGCCCAAAGACTATGCGGCATGGGAGCGCCTGTTGACATCCTCCCCTCCCTACAGGAAGGGGATTCCTACGGCGCCGCGTGATGATCTACGGTTCGCTTCGGTGGGTTCCTGCTTCATCGAGCGGCCTGACTGCGCCGACTCTCCACAGGCTAAGACGCGATGTCCTCGCGCTAAAACATTCGTCGCGCCGACCACATCGGCGTGATTTTCGTAGCCACAATCGACGCACAGAAACGACGCCTGAGTCTGCCGATTGTCTTTTGAGACGTGGCCGCAAGCCGGGCACGTCTGGCTGGTGTGCTGCGCTGG
>NZ_WHJF01000649.1:0-251 GCF_011682185.1 Massilia genomosp. 1 | reverse complement strand
AGCAGCTCCGTTTTGCATCCATTCCCGCTCATAGCGTTCGCGCCGATTTCGCCGGCGGCGGCTTGTCGTCCGACCTCGGTCCGGTTTTGCTGCGTGGTGTCGACCTCCAGATTGGATTGACCAAGCGGAGCGTGTCAAACTATTTGAGACAGTATTTACAGATTGTTTAGGGAGCATTCTTCGGTCTGCTCGTTGGTGCCAATGTCCATTTTGGGCATGTTGATTCCGGCTTCGGTTGGCAGAGCCGGCGG
>NZ_WHJF01000648.1:0-251 GCF_011682185.1 Massilia genomosp. 1 | reverse complement strand
ACGACGGTACACCTCAATCCCGAAAAAAGTGTCACGGAAGCCGTCACCAAAAAGGAGAAAAATCAAGCACTCAAAAAAGCAGCGTAAAAATCGTATTTAGGCGACAACTAGCTTGCAAATTTCCGCCGCTGGCGTTCTATAACCACCACTACCGTTCGACCTGCTACCTGCCGTTGATGATCTTCGACGGCGCGTCGGGCGGCTTGATCGCTGCCGTTCTGCGGCCCGGCAAGCGGCCGTTTGGTGACGAG
>NZ_WHJF01000647.1:0-251 GCF_011682185.1 Massilia genomosp. 1 | reverse complement strand
CTCTCGATTCCGCTCCGAATGTTTCAGGTACGGCATCCCCACGCCTTAAAAATGAGATTAGCCATGATTCCGCCGCCGTAACCGATCAGATTTCCTCCGATATCACGAAAAAGCGATGAAAAATCGTAACTATTCAGCCCTTACAAATCAATGAGTTACGTGATTTTCACGCTTGAAAAAGGCGCGATTTACTCAGTTTTTATGAAAAAAGCCGGGTTTTCGCGTTTTTCAGCTGTTTTCAGATGGCCGCA
>NZ_WHJF01000646.1:0-251 GCF_011682185.1 Massilia genomosp. 1 | reverse complement strand
CCGCTCCCGGAAACGATGTCAAAAGTACAGCACAAGAACGAACCCTAAAAACCCCACTACAACGCTCAAGATCACGACATACTTTGTTCAAAAACACACCCGACAAGTAGTCTGACACAGGGGGGCGGCTGCTGCCCGTAGCACGCATCTTCCGAGTGATCGAGGTCGAGAATCAGGCTCTTTGGCGGGCTGGCGAAGCCGGCAATGAACTGTTCAACGAGGGCCTCACTGACGCGGTAGATGTCCTGGCG
>NZ_WHJF01000645.1:0-251 GCF_011682185.1 Massilia genomosp. 1 | reverse complement strand
TGCCAACGGCTCTAAACCAACCCTTGCTGTGTTTAACTCCTACGGTGGAACAGTAGGCACTGATTTTGGACCGGCTGTGGCCGTTACCTATGTTAAAGGAAATACCGGAGAAAATTTCGCTGGCGATGCTCGGACCGTCAGTGCGGGCGCCACGATCCTGCGCGGCAGTGCAGAGGGGGGCATCGTGTTCGACAAGCAAAATAACCGGGTCGGATATACTGCCGGCTTGGGACTAAAGGCACCGCTTCCGG
>NZ_WHJF01000644.1:0-251 GCF_011682185.1 Massilia genomosp. 1 | reverse complement strand
TACCTTACCATGCCAAACCACGTAATGCTCGTTGCGAGCGCACATGGGGCAGACGAATCCGTCGCGCCATCGAATCTTTTCCAGTGCCGCTTCGCACTGCGCTTGCGTCCCGTAGAGCTCCATGAATGTAACCAATCACCTCCCCGCAGACAATTTTTCTGCCTGGAAACTCAGTTCAATGTATGATGTGCAATCTTGTTAAAAAAGCCCACGCCTCTCACTGATTTCGACCTGCGCCAGATGGATGAAGA
>NZ_WHJF01000643.1:0-251 GCF_011682185.1 Massilia genomosp. 1 | reverse complement strand
CCCGCCTCGAAGGTCGAGCAGCTGACACCGCGACTGTGGAAACAGCATTGCGCCGACAATCCGCTACGCTCGGACCTGCACAGATTTAACGGCTGATCTACAACGCCGCTCAGCTACCGCTTACGGTACGACGGCAGTGCGGTGCCTTGCAGCGCGACCTTCAGATTGTCGAAATGCAGTTGCACCGTCCAGCCAGGATGGGCATCGTATTGTGCGCGCAATGCGGCAATGACCGCCGGCGCCAAACTGTG
>NZ_WHJF01000642.1:0-251 GCF_011682185.1 Massilia genomosp. 1 | reverse complement strand
GCTAACCGACACCACGCTTCGGTTCGGTTGCCCGTGGCGACAGCAGCGTACAAGAGGCGCGTCAAGATGGTCGACAAATCGAAGCGCCGGTTAAATCGATACTGAGCCTCGGCCAAATAGAGAAAACGGCCCAATGCCGTTTTGAGTGGAAGTTGACTTCGGCTACCATATCGGCTACCGCTGTGAATGTCTGCGCCTTGCGGCGCTTGTCGATGTCCGGTCCGGAGCAGGGTCAAGGGCGGGCGGCGCGA
>NZ_WHJF01000641.1:0-251 GCF_011682185.1 Massilia genomosp. 1 | reverse complement strand
TAGGAAACCGAAGACTCCCCCAATAGGAGCATTTGTTCAAGTTCCTTGCGGGGGTCACCCCATCGCCCATCACGCTACGTGATCAAAATGGCGCCGAAACCCATCAGGTTGAGTGACCATACTCACCGATCAGCGATGAAACATCATCCCCGCGACATGAAACGATAGGTGCAGGGCAAGGCCTGCTCGCGCAGGTGCTTGCGAGGGAGAACATGCAACGCGCGTGGAAACGCGTGAAAGCAAACAAGGGA
>NZ_WHJF01000640.1:0-251 GCF_011682185.1 Massilia genomosp. 1 | reverse complement strand
CCGCCGGCTCTGCCAACCGAAGCCGGAATCAACATGCCCAAAATGGACATTGGCACCAACGAGCAGACCGAAGAATGCTCCCTAAACAATCTGTAAATACTGTCTCAAATAGTTTGACACGCTCCGCCCTCTCCAAGTGCTTCAATGCATGTTGCAGCGCATGACACGGCGCGTCCTTCAGTCAAGGTGTGTCAGGACCATTGCGCCACCCGGTCAATTGCTTCGCCATGGCGACGTAGCCGACGAACTTG